>JADLFL010000062.1 GCA_020845575.1 Acidobacteriota bacterium
CGATAGCGACGGACGATGACGCCGGCGGTGGGGGCGCGCAGCTCGGTCTTGGCCAGCTGCACTTCCACTTCGGCGACTTGCGCGCGCGCCAGCTCGACGGCGGCGCTTGCCCGCGCGCGGTCATCGTCGCGCGCCTCGGCCTGGACGGTGCGCGCACGTTCGGTGACTTCATCCACACGGGCGCGCGCGAGACGGGCGTCACGTTCCGCGCGTTCGTACTCCTCGCGCGCAATCACGCCATCGTCAAACAGGCTCTTGCGACGGCGCAGTTCGAGGTCGGCCTGCGCCGCGGCGGTCTCCGCCTGGAGTCGGGCGGCGTCGGCTTCGCGTCGTTCCTCCGTGCGGGCACCGTTGAGCACGCGATCACGTTCGGCCATGGCCATCGACAAACGCGCGCGCGCCGACGCAAGTGCGGCACGTTGTGCGCTGGCGTCGAGCCGGGCGATGACGGTGCCGGCCTCGACGCGGTCGCCTTCGTCAACGAGGACGGCCTCGAGCCGGCCGGGTATCTCAAAGCCGAGGTTGATGTCTTCGGTGGCCGACTCCACGCGGCCCGGCGCTGCGACGATGTCGGCTGTGGCGCTGGTGCCGGCATCGCGCGTCGGAGCCCCGGTGGCCGGTTGCGAACCTGAAAAGGCCCAGGCCGACAGGGCGAGGGTGGCGACCCCGGCGAGCATCCAGTGTGTGCGAGTCATGCGGCGAACTCCTTCGGAGTGAGAAGACCGTCTTCAATGCGGACCGTGCGATCCCCGTAGGGGAAGGTCCGCGAGTCGTGGGTGACGATGACGACCGCGCGGCCGTCGTTGGAGGCGAGGCTGCGGAGCAGCTCGAGGATGCGCTGGCCGGAATCGTGATCGAGGGCGGCCGTGGGTTCGTCGGCGAGAATGATGCCGGGAGCGCCGACGAGCGAGCGGGCGATCGCCACGCGTTGTTTCTGACCGCCGCTCAAGTCACGCGGGAGTGAACGCGCCTTGTCGGCCAGCCCGACCGCGTCGAGTGCGCGCAGCGCTTTGGCCATCGCAGGGGCGCCGCGTTCGCCGCGCACATCGAGCGCGATCGCGACGTTCTCCACGGCTGTCAACGCAGGGAACAGATTGAAGCCTTGGAACACGAAGCCGAGGTGGGCGAGTCGCACGGCTGGCAGGTCACGCTCGGGCAGTTGTGCGATGTCGCGGCCGGCAATCTCCACGCGCCCGGACGTGGCCCGCAGAATCGCGCCCATGATCGACAGCAGTGTTGTTTTGCCCGACCCGGAGGGGCCGACCATCAGCAGCACTTCACCGGGGTTGGCCTCCAGGTCCACACCCTTCAGTGCGGAGAATGCGGTGGCGCCTTCGCCGTAGACCTTGGTGACACCTGCCACTCGGATACCAGTCGCCATGGGAGCCTCAGTTCCGGAACACCATCGCGGGATCGATCCGCGTGGCCTTGTTGATGGAGACGAGTGAGGCGATCAGGCACATCACGATCGTCAGGAGCGCCAAGCCGACACTGAGGGGCCAGGGAATAAGAATCGCCGTCGTGCCTTCGAGGCTCGCGCGGGAGACCGAGAGGGCGATGCTGATGCCGATGGCGTAACCGACCGCGCCACTGACCATCGCCTGCTGGGTGATAACGCGATAGATGTAGCCGTTGGTCGCACCCATCGCTTTGAGCGTGCCGTATTCGCGGATGTGATCCACCGTGGCGGCGTAAATCGTCTGCGCCACGACGACCACTCCAACGAGCAGCCCGAGGCCGGCGGCGATCAGCACGGTGATGCCCGCACCGGTGCCGAACATCCAATAGCCCTCTTGCGCCGAGCGCCAGGCATCGGTGGCGAGGGCATCGACGTTGGGGACCGTCGTGCGGATCGTCTCAGCCAGCGCCGTGGTGTCGGTGCCTTCGGTGGCGCGCACCAGGATGTAGCGCAAGTCGTCGCCCGTGCCGGGCACAAAACGCTTGGCGTTGCTCAGGAGGGTGAACACCGGCGGCGCCGTGGTAAACGTGCGGATGCCTCGGGTGGTGCCGACGATCTTCACGCGTTGTCCGCGAATCTCGGCCGTGTCGCCCACGCCGGTCACGCCGAGCTTCTTCAGATACAACTCGTCGACGATGACCGCGTCGCGTTGACGCAGATCTTCGACCCGGCCGGCCGTCAGATTCCACGGCAGGCCCATCGTCGCGGTGGGCTCAAGGCCGATGACCATGATGCCTTCCTCGGCGCCGTCGGGTCGGTCCCACTGGCTGAAGTTCACGAGGTACCGCTCGGCGCGCGCGACGCCGGGGATTTGCATCACCTGATGGAGGCGGCGCTCGGGGAAGGGCACGGCGGATTCCAAGTGGGTCACGCCGCGCGACATCACCCAGAGGTCGGCTTCGCTGCGGGCGATGACGTCCGCCGTTGCGGCGCGGAATCCCATGAACAGCCCGAGTTGGATCGCCGAGAGCACCACGCTGAAGACGATGCCGACGAGCGTGACGACGAGGCGGACGCGATCGTGGAGGAGATTGCGGAGGGCGAGAGAGACCATCGGCGACTCCTAGGGGCGACCCGCGCGACCGGCGGGGCGGGGCAGGCCGGCGATCAGCAACTGCAGTGTCTGTTTGATGAGGCGCTCACGACCGACAAACGGGAATTCCGCCTTGGTGATGAGCAGGGACACGACGCCGTGAACACCGGCCCAAAGGGCTTGTGCCGTGGCTTCAACGTCGACCGGACCGATGCGGCCCGCCTGGACGCAGCCGTCCACCAAGCCGCGCAGGAATTCGAACGCGTGTTTGCCGGCGGAGGTCTCGTAGTTGTAGCCCGTGTTCTTGGGCGTGAGGATGAACGTGGCCGTGTAGTGACTCGGGTTGGCCAGGCCGAAGTCGATGTAGGCGCGCAGGCCGGCTTCCAGGTAGGCGAGCGGGTCGGTGTGTTTGCGCTGGAGCGCCTCGAGTTTTCGGATGAGGCCCGTGAAGGTCTCTTCGCAAATCGCGTGTACCAGAGCGGCCTTGTCGGCGA
>JADLFL010000063.1 GCA_020845575.1 Acidobacteriota bacterium
AGGAGCGCGGTCACGCGCTTCCGGCAACGGTGTTCCTGGGAGGTCCACCCGCGCTGATGTTGTCCGCGATCGCGCCGCTGCCCGAGAACGTCCCCGAACTCCTGCTGGCCTCGCTCATCGCGGGACGACGGCTGCCGATGGTCGATGGCATGGCGCAGCACCGCCTCGTGGCCGATGCGGAGTTCGCACTCATCGGCGAAGTCGCCCCGCACGTGCGGCACCCCGAAGGACCGTTCGGCGATCACTACGGCTACTACTCGCTGCAGCACGACTATCCGGTGTTCGACGTCCGCCGCGTGGCGCACAGGCACGACGCGATCTATCCCGCCACGGTGGTGGGGAAGCCGCGCCAGGAGGACTTCTTCATCGGCGATCTGCTGCAGGATCTGCTGTCGCCGCTGTTCCCCCTGGTGATGCCGGCCGTGCGTCAGCTCTGGAGCTATGGCGAGACCGGGTATCACTCGCTGAGCGCCGCCGTGGTGAAGGAACGCTACGGGCGTGAGGCGATGAGCAGCGCGTTCCGCATCCTCGGCGAAGGGCAGTTGTCGCTCACGAAGTTCCTGCTGCTCACCGACTCGCCGGTGGACCTGCGCGACTTCCGCGCCACGCTCACGCACATCCTCGCGCGCACGCGTCCGGCGACGGATCTCTACATCATGTCGAACCTGTCGATGGACACGCTCGACTACACGGGGCCGCGCGTGAACGAGGGATCGAAGGGCGTGCTCCTCGGGATGGGCGAGCCGGTGCGCGATCTGCCGCGCGAGTTCCTGTCCGCCGATCTCCCGGCCGGCGTCACGACGGTGCGCGTGTTCTGTCCCGGATGTCTGGTGATCGACGGGCCGTCGTACGCCGACGAACCCGGCGCGGCGGCGCGGCTGGTGAAGCACGACGCGTTCGCCGACTGGCCGCTCGTCGTCCTGAGCGACGAACCGCTGCGCGCCGCGGCCAGCGAGATGAACTTCCTGTGGACGACGTTCACGCGGTTCGAGCCGGCGGCAGACATCCACGCCGCGCGGCAGCGCACCGTGCGTCACCACATCGGGTACACGCCGCCGCTGCTCATCGACGCGCGCATGAAGCCGTGGTTCCCGAAGGAAGTCGAGTGCGATCCCGACACCGCCGCGCTCGTCTCGCGGCGATGGAGCGAGTACTTCCCGCATCGTCGCGTCGAGATGGGCGACAGCGGTCGCGGCCACCTCGACCCGGCCGCCCGCTGACGCGCGGGTCTTACTTGCCGAACGATCGGTCGAACAGGTCGGCGATCGCCTGCGTGCCGCCGGGCGTAAGTCCACGAGTTCCGGTACCCGTGAAATGGACGTGCGAGATCACGGGAAGGTCCGTGCCGGTGCGCGCCACCCACTGGCGGTCGTCCCACGTGAACCAGCCGTCCTTCTCCTGATCGAACACGTGCAGCGGCTTGTTGCACAGTTTGGCGAACTCGGCGCCCCAGCCGGTGCCGCCCTTCACGTGCAGGTCCGGCAGGATCACGCCCACCACGAAGATCTCCTGCCCGTTGTTCACCTGATACCAGATGCTCTGGAGCACCTTGCGGAACGTCGGCGTGTCGGTGAAGCGCCGGTTCATGAGCTGCGAGACGTACGCCAGACTCACGTCGCCGGCCTTCAGTTCTTCGTGATTGAGGTTGCGCACGCCGCGCGTGCGGACGGCCACGTGGCCATCGAAGCCGAAGTTGACTTCCTCGATGCCGAAGCGCTCCGCTTGCGCGCCGAACTCGGCCTCGGCTCCGGGAGCCCCGCCGCTGAACAGGATGTAGTCGCTGCGATCCACGTCGATCCTTTCAGTGCACGCCGCGCGGCGAGTGCCGCCCGCGTGTGCGGGCCAGTGTAGCCCGCCCGCTCGCCGTTCCGGTAGGATCGGGCGCGTGACTCCGACGGTGCCCGGATCCTTCTTCGACACGACATACGCCTCCGCGCCAGGCGGCACGCGCGCTCGCGCGGACGTGCCCGCCGCCGAACGCTGGAATCTCGCCGACATCTACCCGTCGTGGGAGGCGTGGCGCGCCGACTACGACGCGCTCGTGGCGCGCGTGCGTGCGTACCCGGCTCGCAAGGGCACGCTCGGCCGCAGCGCGACGGACCTGCTCGACGCCCTGCGCGAGAGCGACAGCATGAGCCAGGTGGCGTACAAGGTCTGGTACTACGCCTCGCTGGCGCACGACGAGAATCAGCGCGACAACACCATCGGCGCACACCGGCAACAGATGGGCATCCTCCTTGCCGAGTGGCGGCAGGAGACGGCGTGGTTCAACCCGGAACTGCTCACGCTCCCGCTCGAGGCGCTGCGCGCGTGGATGGACGCCGACCCGGATCTGGCCCTGTACCGGTTCATGATCGAGAACCTGTTCCGGCAGCAGGAGCACGTCCTCGACGAGAAGGGCGAGCACCTGTTGTCGCTCGCCGGACAGCTCGCGCGCGTGCCCGACGAGGCGTACGAGGCCCTGTCGACGGCGGACGTGAAGTTCCCGACGATCACGCTCAGCACGGGCGAATCCGTGCAGGTGACGTACCCGCGCTATCGCGCGCTGCTCGCGACCAATCGCGTGCAGGACGACCGCGCGAAGGCATTCGAGGCGCACCATCAGGTCTTCGAGTCGTCGCTCAACACGTACGCCGCGCTCTACAACGGCGTGCTGCAGCGCGACTGGTACCAGGCGCGCGCGCGTGGCTATGCGTCCACACTCGAAGCCGCCCTCCACGGCGACAACATCCCGACGGCGGTCGTCGAGAACCTGATCGCGTCAGCCCGCGCGAATCTCGGCGCGTATCAGCGGTACGAGCGGCTCCGTCGACGCGCGCTGAAGCTCGAGACGTATCACCTGTACGACGGCTCGATTCCGCTGGTCGACTTCACGGAGCACTATCCGTACCGGCAGGTGGTGGAGTGGATCGTGGACTCGGTGTCGCCGCTGGGACCGACGTATCAGCGCCGGCTCGCCGAGGGCTTCGAGAAGCGCTGGGTGGACATCTACGAGAACGAGGGCAAGCGATCGGGGGCGTACTCGGCGGGCGTGTACGGCGTCCACCCGTACGTTCTCATGAACTACAACGACACACTCGACTCGGCGTTCACGCTGGCGCACGAGATGGGGCACTCGATGCACACGGTGCTGGCGCAGGAGCGGCAGCCGTTCGTGTATTCGGACTACACGATCTTTGTCGCCGAAGTGCCGTCGACGCTGAGCGAAGCGCTGCTCCTGGACCATCGCCTCGCACACGCCACCAATCCCGATGAACGCATCGTGCTGCTCCAGCACGCGATCGACGGCATCACCGGCACGTTCTTCACGCAGGTGATGTTCGCCGACTGGGAACTGCGGGCGCACCGGCTCGTGGAGGCGGGACAGCCCATCACCGCCGACGTCCTCAGCAACCTGTACGCCGAGACGTTGCGCGCCTACCACGGCGATGCCATCGACTACGACGATCTCTCGCGCGTCACGTGGGCGCGTATCCCGCACTTCTTCGGTTCGCCCTACTACGTCTATCAGTACGCCACCTGTTACGCGTCGAGCGCGCAACTGCTCGTGGGTCTGCGCGACGCCGATCCGGCGGTGCGCGAAGCCACCATCGCGCGGTATCTCGACCTGCTCGGGGCCGGCGGCAGCGACTACTCGATGGCGCTGCTCGGGAGGGCAGGCGTCGATCTCGCCAATCCCGCCACCGTCGGCGCCGTCGGCACGCTCCTCGACACGCTCGTCGACCAGCTCGAAGATGCGCTCCGCACGCGCGGGCTCGTCTGAGGCCCATTCATGATGCGCAAACCCGTCGTCCTCATCACCGGCGCGGGCGGGGAGATCGGCCACGGCCTGATCACCCGTCTCGCCGCCTCCGGCCGTCAACGCATCGTCACGCTCGACCTGACGCGGCTCGACTCGTCGATCGGCTCGCTCGTCACGCGCGAGTTCACGGGCTCGATCCTCGACAACGCGCTGCTCGAGCGCATCCTGTCCGAGTTCGAGATCGACCTCGTCTTCCACCTGGCGGCCCTGCTCTCGACTCGGTCCGAGTTCACGCCCGTGATGGCGCACCAGGTCAACGTGGAAGGCACGCTCTCGCTGCTGGAGTTCGCGCAGAAGGAAGGCGAGTCGCACGGGCGCCCCGTCGTCTTCGTGTATCCGTCGAGCATCGCCGCATACGGCTTGCCTGACGCGGACACGCGCAAGGCCGCCGGGCGCGTCAACGAAGACCAGTACACGACGCCGACGACGATGTACGGGTGCAACAAGCTGTATTGCGAACTGCTCGGCACGTACTACGCGCGACACTACAAGCAACTGTCGGCGGCGCCGGCGGCGAGCCGCGTCGACTTCCGCGCGATTCGCTTCCCGGGATTGATCTCGGCGGCCACGCTGCCCTCGGGCGGTACGTCAGACTTCGCGCCCGAGATGCTGCACGCGGCGGCGCGCGGGGAAGCCTACGACTGCTTCGTGCGCCCCGACACGCGCATTCCGTTCATGGCGATGCCTGATGCGGTGGAGGCGCTGCTGAAACTGGCCGCCGCACCGCGGTGGGAGCTCACGCGGACGGCGTACAACATCGGCGCGTTCAATCCGTCGGCCGAAGAGGTGCGCGCGCGCGTGCTCGACGCCTTCCCCGGCGCGCAGATCGGGTTCGAAGTCGACACCAAGCGACAGGGCATCGTCGACACGTGGCCGGAGGACGTGGATGACTCCGCGGCGCGTGCCGATTGGGGGTTCTCGCCGGCGTACGACGTCGCCCGCGCCTTCGACGAGTACCTGCTGCCCGCCATCCGCGCCCGGTACGCCTGACGGGCGGCACCTGGCAATGCCGCGATGCCGGGAATGTCGACGGGCCGGGCCCGGAGGACCGGCCCTACCTCTCGCGCTGGTAGGGTCGGCTCTCCGAGTCAGGCCGCATCTCGCGCGCCACTCGCCGGGAGACACACACCGTTCGCCGGAACGCCACCGCACCCGCGGCACACCCTTCGTATCGTCATCCGAGGAACATGCACAGGGTGACGACGATGGTGATGGGGAACGACGTTGGCAGGCATCGGGATATGCAGGGGCGCTGGCGAGCCACGCTCCTGCACGGCGGTGTGGTCGGCGCGCTGTGCACGGGGCTGCTGGCCCTGTGGGTGGTGGCCGCGCTCGTGGCGGCACTGCTGACGCAGCCGGCCTTCACGCTCACCACGCTGGAAAGAGATGGAGCCCGCGGCGTGCCGGTCGTGGTCCGTCAGGGGACATCCGCGGTTTTCACCGGCTGGATCGGCCCAGCTGCGAACGGAGGCCTGCGATGAGCCGTCCGTGCGCCGTCACACGCACGAGTACCGTCGCCACGGGGCTCCTGTTCCTGCTGAGTGGCGTCGTCCTCTGGGCGGGGTCGCAGGGGTGGTACTCCATCCATCAGGCGATTCCGTGGTGGCCGGCGACCTTCATCTTCCCGGCCGTTCATCGCCTCACGTCACCGCCGCCCGAGCGCAGTCTCTTCGCCGGCGTGGCATGGCTCGGAGCGGGTGCGCTGCTTGTCGCCGCCAACCTCGACTACATCCAACTCCGCTTCAGCACCGTTGTCGCCATCTTCCTGCTGGTTGCGGGCGCCCGTCTGTTGTGGCAGGCATGGCAGCCCGGGAGACAGTCATGAGGCGCGAACGCGGCGGGCCGGGTGGGCAGGCCCTCGTCGGCCTGATCCTGCTCGTCGTCGGCGGACTGCTGTTTGCGCAGAACCTCGACGTGATCGACGTGCGACCCTACTGGCGCTACTGGCCTGTCGCACCGCTGGCCATCGGTCTGTTCAAGCTGATCGCGCCGGGCAGTCGCGGCGACCGTATCCTGGGCCTGATTCTCACCGCATTCGGCGGTGCGCACCTGGCGCGCGTGCTGGGCTACTGGTCGCCGAGGCCTCCGGACCTCGTCGCGCTGGTCCTCATGGCCGTCGGCGGCTACTTCGTCTTTCGTGGCCTCTTCGGCAGCCGCATTCCCGACGCCGGCCCCGATTCGAGCGAAACCATCTCCGGATTCACGATCATGGGTGGGTTCGGGCGCACGAACAACTCGAAGGCCTTTCGCGGTGGCGATCTCACGGTGTTCATGGGCGGCTGCGAGATCGATCTGCGGCAGGCGTCGATGCGGGAACCGGCGGCCATCGACGTGTTCGTGATGTGGGGCGGCGTGGAGGTGCGAGTACCGGAGGACTGGACCGTGGAGACGCGAGGCACGCCGCTGCTCGGAGGCTTCGTCGACAAGACGCGTCCGCCGGCGATGGCAACCGAGAAGCGACTCATCGTGCGTGGCGTGGCGTTGATGGGCGGCGTCGAGGTCAAGAACTAGGTGCATCCGATCTTCGGCCGCCTCGCACCGCTTGCCGCGTACCTGGGACTGTGGTCCCTCGTCGGCCTGGCCGCTGCGTTGACGCTCGTGCTGCGCGCGGGATGGACGCCGCAGGGCAGTGTCCTCACCGCGCTCCCGGTTGCGCTGGCGTACGGGGTCGTCTGTCTCGCCGCGTGGTACGTGTGTCGTGCGTTCCCGTTGAGCGGCAGCGCGTGGCGCGTGCTGCTGGCGCACGTCGGCGCGGCGAGCCTCACCGGTTCCGTGTGGGTGATGTTCGCGCGCGGGTGGGCGGCGACCGTGGGCACCGGCCCTCAGTGGTCGCGCGACGTCACGGTGCTGCTCTCGACAGTGGCGGTGCTGCTCTTCCTGCTCTCGTCGGCGGTGCATTACGTGTTCATCGCGCTCGAGGATCAGGAAGCCGCGCGGCGGCAGGCGCTGGAATCGGCGGTGCTCGCGCGGGAGGCGGAACTGCGGGCGCTGCGGGCGCAGGTGAATCCGCACTTCCTCTTCAACAGTCTGCACTCGATCGGATCGCTGGCCGGCACACGGCCGGCAGCCGCACGCGACATGGCGATTGCGCTCGGTGAGTTCCTGCGTCAGAGCCTGCATCTCGGCGGACTGGCCGGCGTGCCGCTCCAGGAGGAAGTCGAGTTGATGCGGCAGTACCTCGCAATCGAGCAGGTGCGCTTCGGCGATCGGCTGCGCGTGCACATCGACGTCGAGCCGGATGCCGGCGCCACGCGTGTGCCGCCGCTTCTGCTTCAGCCGCTCGTCGAGAACGCGATCAAGCACGGCGTGGCGGGCCTTCTCGACGAGGGCGTGGTGTCCATCACCGCACGCCGCGATCGCGGGCACGTCCACGTCGCCGTCGTCAACGCGTTCGATGCGGAGGTGCAGAGTCCCGCCGGCACCGGCACGGGGCTGCGCAACGTGCGCGACAGGCTCGTCACGCACTACGGACCGGCAGCGACGTTTCGTGCTGGCGCGGACGGCGAGCGCTTCAGCGTGACGCTGACCTATCCGTGCGAGCAGGCACGACACGAGGAGCCCCGCGCATGACCGACACACGTCTCAAGGTACTCGTGGTGGACGATGAGGCACTCGCGCGGCAGGTGGCGGTGGAGTACCTGCGGGAGTGCGACGGCGTGGAAGTAGCGGGCGAGTGTGCCAATGGCTACGAGGCCGTCAAGGCCGTGAGCGATGCCATGCCCGACGTGCTGCTGCTCGACGTGCAGATGCCGAAGCTCTCCGGATTCGACGTGCTCGAACTGATCGGTCCCGGACCTGCCGTCATCTTCGCGACGGCGCACGACGAGTTCGCGCTGAAGGCGTTCGACGTCCATGCCGTGGACTACCTGCTCAAGCCCTTTAGTCAGGCGCGTCTGGCAGACGCGGTCGAGCGTGCCCGCCAGCGCCTCGTCGCGCGGACGGCATCGCCCGCCGACGATCTGCGGTCGGCCCTGCGCACGGTGCGTCTCACGCGCATCCTCGTGCGCGACGGCGGCAAGGTGTTCATCGTGCCCGTCGACACGCTCGACTACGCGCAGGCGCAGGACGACTACGTCCTTCTGCATACGCAGGGACGCAACCTGCTCAAGGAGCAGCCGATTGGCTCGCTGGAGATGCAGCTCGATCCGTCGGAGTTCGTGCGCATCCACAGGTCCTGGATCCTCAACCTCGCGCGGCTCGCACGCGTGGAAGTGGAAGCCAGGGATCGCCGCGTGGCGGTACTGCACGACGGCACGCGCCTGCCCATCAGCCGCTCCGGCCATCAACGCCTGACCACCGCCCTCGGCCGCTGACGGGTCCATTTCGTGAAATGGCAGAACCGGCGGGGCCTGTGACGCGAATCGCCTGATGGAGGCAGGCACGGGTCCGGTCGCCGGACAGCCCCACCCGTCCTCCTCGCCAAGAGCACTCGTACGGGGGAGGCTCGTCGGCACGGGCGGGGCGGCCCCGTCCGTCGCCACCGCGCCAACAGAGAGACGCGATTCAGATGGCAGCGCCGCTCGAGATGTCCTATGGAAACCACGGCGCAAGACGTTTTATGGAGGCCAGCGGTTTCAACGCCTGGCACTGCTGACCGCCATGCGATTGCTCGCGCGGCATCCAGGCATGTAGATTGGCGGATGTGAGGGACCTGTCCGCGTTCTGCCGCCTGCTCGGAGACGATGTCCGCCTGCGTCTCATCCGCCTGCTGAGGAAGGAGCAGCTCAACGTCAAGGAACTCACGGCGATCCTGGGCATCGCCCAGTCTGGCGTGTCGCGACATCTCGGCCTGCTGCGCAAGAGCGGGCTTGTGGAGGAGCGGCGCGAAGGCGGGTATGCGTACTACTCGCTCCGCCCCGACGGCGCGGGCCAGGCTCTGCCGATGTGGGAAGCGCTCGAAGCGTCGCTCCCGTCGGCCGACGATGATGCGGAACTGCGCGCGGACGATGCGCGGCTGCTCGAGGTGTTGCGGCTGCGCAAGGAGGACTTCCTCACGCACGGCAGCAGCGCGGGACAACTCGTGCCAGGCCGCAGCTGGGCCGCATGGAGCCGCGCGCTCGGGCACCTCCTGCCGCCGCTCGTCGTGGCAGACGCGGGGTGCGGTGAGGGCTATCTGGCGCTGGAGGCCGCGCGGTGGGCCGAGCAGGTGATCGCCATCGATCACTCGCGCGACGCGCTCGCCGTTGCCAAACAGCTCGCTCACAAACGCGGCGTCTCGAACATCGTCTGGAAGGAAGGGCGCATCGAGCATCTGCCGCTGCCAGACGCATCCGTCGACGTCGTGCTCCTGTCGCAGGCGCTGCACCACGTGCCGACGCCCGAAACAGCCCTGGCCGAAGCCGTCCGCGCGGTGAAGCCTGGCGGCACCGTGCTCCTGCTCGAACTGCGCGCCCACGGGCAGGAGTGGGTGCGCGAGCGTCACGGCGATCGCTGGCTCGGCTTCCGCGACGAGGCGCTGGAAGACTGGCTGTTCCGCGTGGGTCTCGAAGACGTCCGCGTGGAAGTCGGCGCCCGCCTGAAAGGCGACCCCTTCACCGTCCTCGTCGCCAGTGGTCACAAACCCGGCGGCTCACGCAGACGGAAGTGAGCCCGTGGGGGCGACGCATGCCTCGCCCCTACACGTCGAACGCGTCGGCCTGAACGTACGCCATCAGTCGCGTCGACGAGCAGGACGGGGTCTTCAGCGCTTCCGCGATTCATTCGGCTTGACGGAAACGAGATCCGCCATATATCCTTTGTGCCGGATAGAGGGATGAATCAATCTGTCTCGCCGGTTCTCGCGCATCTGAATGTCCTCGGCGACCCCGTGCGGGCGCGGTTGCTGCGCGTGCTCGAGGGGCAGACGCTGGCCGTGGGCGAACTGTGCGACATCCTGCAGCTGCCGCAGTCCACCATCAGCCGACACCTGAAGACGCTGATGGACGGCGGGTGGGTGCGCGTGAGGCGCGAGGGGACGAGCCGGCTGTATTCACTCATGGCGGAGGAACTCGATGACGCCTCCGCCGATCTCTGGCGTCTCGTGCGCGGACAGCTCGAACACCTCGCGACGGTGGCACAGGACCGGGTCCGCCTGGCGCGCGTGCTGGCCGCGCGGCGGTCGCAGTCGGCGGCGTTCTTCTCCCGGGCGGCGGGGGATTGGGATGGCCTGCGCGACGAGCTCTATGGCCAGGCGTTCCATCTCGATGGTCTGCTCGCCGCGCTCGATCCCGCATGGGTGGTCGCCGATCTCGGTTGCGGCACCGGACGTACGGCAGCGGCTGTCGCGCCGTTCGTGCGGCAGGTGATTGCCGTCGACGCCTCGCCGGAGATGCTGGCGGCGGCGCGCGAACGCCTGCAGGACGCATCCAACGTCGATCTGCGCGTCGGCACGCTCGAGGCGCTGCCGATCGCTGATGCCAGCGTGGACCTCGCCGTGCTGGTGCTCGTGCTGCACCATCTCGGTGATCCCGCTGCGGTACTGAAGGAAGCGCGGCGCGTGCTGGTCCCCGGCGGCCGCGCGATCGTCGTCGACATGCAGGCGCACGACAGGGAGGACTATCGTGGCCAGATGGGTCACGTGTGGCTCGGGTTCTCCGAGGCGGAGATGAGCCGGTTGCTGACCGGCGCCGGGCTCGGCGACGTGCGCGTCGTGCCGCTGTCTCCGGCGGCGGGTGTACGAGGACCGTCGTTGTTCGCAGCGCGCGCGAACAGCGGACAACGGGCACCAGGACTTTCGTGACGCCGCGGCGCGGCGTTGCAATGGCGCGGCAGGTGTCGCGCATGTGTGAAGGAGCAGAGACGAATGACCCCAGTCGCAACAGAGACGTTGCACCCGTTTGCCGAGGCCGAGAAGGCTGGCCGTCCGGCGTTCAAGGTTCGTGATCTCGCGCAGGCCGACTTCGGCCGCAAGGAGATCAGGCTCGCCGAGCAGGAGATGCCCGGCCTGATGGCGATCCGTGAGGAGTACGCCGCGAGCCAGCCGCTGGCCGGCGTGAAGATCATGGGCAGCCTGCACATGACGGTGCAGACCGCGGTCCTCATCGAGACGCTCGACATCCTCGGCGCAGACGTCCGCTGGGTGTCGTGCAACATCTTCTCGACGCAGGATCACGCAGCGGCGGCCGTCGTCGTCGGCCGGCCCGAGACGGGCGGCACCGTGCAGAACCCGAAGGGCATCCCGGTGTTTGCGTGGAAGGGCGAGACGCTCGACGAGTACTGGTGGTGCACGAAGGAAGCGCTCGTGTGGCCCGACGGCTCGGGCCCCGCTCAGATCGTCGACGATGGGGGAGACGCGACGCTGTTCGTGCACAAGGCGCTGGAGTACGGCACGGCAGACAAGGTGCCGGCTTTCGACGCCGAGAAGGAACCGGAGGAGTGGGGCATCATCCTCCAGACGCTCCGTGACGAGCTCACCAAGGCACCGGCGCGGTGGCAGGCCCTCGCGCGGGGCATCAAGGGCGTGAGCGAGGAGACCACCACGGGCGTCCACCGTCTCTACGAGATGATGGCGGCCGGCACGCTGCTGTTCCCGGCGATCAACGTCAACGACGCGGTCACCAAGAGCAAGTTCGACAACCTGTATGGCTGCCGCCACTCGCTCACCGACGGGATCATGCGCGCCAGCGACGTGATGCTCTCGGGCAAGGTGGCCGTCGTGTGCGGCTACGGCGACGTGGGCAAGGGCTGCGCGCAGTCGCTGCGCGGCCAGGGCGCACGCGTGATCGTCACCGAGATCGATCCGATCTGTGCGCTGCAGGCGGCGATGGAAGGCTATCA
>JADLFL010000064.1 GCA_020845575.1 Acidobacteriota bacterium
CGAAGAACACGACGATTGCCGTCGCCATGACGGCAATCGACCAGCGCGTGACGCGGGATCGCCACCGCTCGAGCGATTCCGCGGAGGAAGCGTGCCCCGGATCGGCGGGTGATGGAGGTGAGTCGGGCATCTTCGATCGATCCCCTTGAACGGAGCCCGATGATGCCTCGGAACGAATGACGCGGCGAGTGCGACGCGATCACTCGTGTCGCGGTCACGGCGCTTCGCGGGATACAGCTGCTCGACTCGTCGGACGAGTTCCCGACCGAAGCGCCTGGAGCAGCAGACCAGCCCGCGTTGCAGCGCTCTCGGAGATGAAGGATCTCGGCCGGATTGACGCCCCTGGCGGGCCGAACCCGGATGGAGGACCAGGGAGGAACGTGATTCGGCGCGAGCCCTCCGAGCCGATTCGAGGGACGTCGACGCAGCAGCGTCGACGTCGAATGTTCGACTACAGACCGACGACCTGCCGATCGACCGGGCGCTCGAGCACCGGCGCGTTGGTCGGACGAGCGAAATAGCCCGTGCGGAAACCTTTGGCGTAGTCGTCGATCCCCACGCGGAGATAGGCCGTCAGCGCATCGTTACGCTGCCGCGACGCCTGCCCTTCCGTGAACCCGTTGGCAAAAGCGGCACTCCAGCCATTGTCCTGCGCATTCTGCTTGAGCTTGCCGATCGTTCCCATCGCTACCTCCGTTCGCTGCTTGCGAGGAAATTAGCAACGGCCGTGCCACTCGGGGTGCGTGATAGAATTCGCGAAAACTTAGTGAACGTCATGAATTTCCAGCCTCTTCTTGCTCTCTCGCCGCTCGACGGACGCTATCACTCTAAGACCGAGCCGTTGCGGGCGTATTTCACGGAGCTTGCGTTAATTCGTTTACGCCTGCTCGTGGAAGTCGAGTGGCTCAAGGCGCTCGCCTCCGACCGCACCATCGCCGAACTCCCGGCCTTCTCGCCGTCGACGATCGGCGCTCTCGACCGCATCGTCGCGGACTTCTGCCTCGCCGACGGCGAGCGCGTGAAGGCCATCGAGGCCGAGACCAATCACGACGTCAAGGCGATCGAGTATTTCCTGCGCGAGAAGCTCGCCGGCGATGCCGCGTTCGCGGCGGCATCCCAGTTCATCCACTTCGCCTGCACCTCCGAGGACATCAACAATCTCTGCCACGCGCTGATGCTGGCCGGGACGCGCGACCAGGTGCTGCTCCCGGCCCTGGACACGCTCATCGGCCGCCTGCGCGCGCTTGCCCACGCGCTTGCCGACGCCGCGATGCTCGCCCGCACGCACGGCCAACCCGCCTCGCCCACCACGATGGGCAAGGAGATCGCAAACGTCGTCCATCGCCTGCAGCGCGCCCGCGGCAGACTCGCCGCGGTGGAGATCACTGGCAAGATCAACGGCGCGGTGGGGAACTACAACGCGCACGTGGTCGCGTACCCGCAGATCGACTGGGAAGGGTTCGCGCGCAGGTTCGTCGAATCGCTCGGGCTGGTGTTCAACCCGTACACCATCCAGATCGAGCCGCACGATGCGATCGCCGAGCTGCTCGACGCCTGCGCCCACGTCAACACGATCCTGATCGACCTCGACCGGGACATCTGGGGCTACGTGTCGCTCGGCTACTTCCGCCAGCGGACCAAGGCCGGCGAGGTCGGCTCCTCCACCATGCCGCACAAGGTGAACCCGATCGACTTCGAGAACTCGGAGGGCAATCTCGGCATCGCGAACGCGCTCATGCGTCATCTCGCCGACAAGCTTCCGATCTCGCGCTGGCAGCGTGACCTCACCGACTCCACCGTGCTGCGCAACCTCGGCGTCGTCTTCGGCCACACCCTGCTCGCCTGGGACGCCTGCCTGCGCGGGCTCGGCAAGCTCGCGCTCGATCCCGCCCGGCTCGCCCAGGACCTGGACGAAAGCTGGGAGGTGCTCGCCGAGCCCATTCAGACGGTCATGCGGCGGCACGGCATTGCCGATGCCTACGAGCAGCTCAAGACACTCACCCGCGGCCAGGCCGGGATGGATCGCGCCACCCTGCACGCGTTCATCGCCGGTCTCGCCATTCCCGAGGCGGATCGCGCCCGTCTGCTCGCCCTCACGCCGGCCACGTACATCGGCCGCGCCGCGGACCTCGCCCGCCGGATCTGAAGCCGGCCCGAGCATCCTGGCAGAACCACCCGGCTGCCGTCGTCCGATCCGGGTCAAGCGATCGGTGGAGCCCGCAGATGACCACGCATGCGATCGACGTCGACGCGTCCAACTTCGAACAGGTCGTGATCGAAGGCTCCCGCCGTGTGCCGATCGTCATCGACTTCTGGGCACCGTGGTGCGGGCCCTGCCGCGCGCTCGCGCCCATACTGGAGAAGCTCGCGGCGGAGCACGCCGGGCGATTCGTCCTTGCGAAGATCAACTCGGACGAGAACCCCGAGCTCGCGGCACGGTTCGGCGTTCGCGGCATTCCCGCCGTGAAGGCCGTCGTCGACGGCGCCATCGTCGGCGAGTTCGTC
>JADLFL010000065.1 GCA_020845575.1 Acidobacteriota bacterium
CGATCGACGCGAAGTTCGGCTCGTTCGACGCGTTCAAGGAAGCCTTCGCCAAGGCGGCCGTCGGCCGATTCGGCAGCGGCTGGGCGTGGCTGATCAAGAGCGGATCGGGCGTGGAGATCGTCAGCACGCCGAATCAGGACTCGCCGGTGATGGAAGGGAAGACGCCGCTGCTCGGTATCGACGTGTGGGAGCACGCGTACTACCTGAAGTACCAGAACAAGCGTCCCGACTACATCGCCGCCTGGTGGAACGTCGTCAACTGGGACGCGGTCAACACGCTGTTCACCGCCTGACACCCCGTTCGACGCCGTACACACATGTAGGGGCGACGCATGCGTCGCCCCTACGCGTGGCCAACCTGCCCGCCCGACCCTCCGCCGCCACTCGCTGTAGGCTGTACGCGGTCCATGCCCAGCCTGTCGCCGCGTTTCCGCACTCTCGCCATCGTGCCGGCGCTCGTCGCGTCGGTGTTCACGATCTCGAGCCACGCCATCCGGCAGGACGCGCCCTCGCGTGCGACGCACCTCCAGGTGCCCGACGGCTTCACGATCGAACGCATCGCCGGGCCGGAACTGCTGTCGTATCCGATGTTCGCCGTCCACGACGATCGCGGCCGTCTGTTCGTGTTCGAGTCCACCGAACCGAACACGATGACGACCGAGGAGATGCTCGCGACGCCGTCGTACCACATTCGCGTGCTCGAAGACGTCGATGGCGACGGGACGTACGACAAGAGCACGATGTACGCCGACAAGCTGCCGTTCCCGAAAGGCGGCGCGTTGGTCGACGGCAGCCTGTTCGTCTCGGCAGCACCAGACCTGCTGCGCTTCAAGGACACTGACGGCGACCTCGTTGCCGATGAGCGCGAGGTGGTGCTCACCGGCTGGACGCTCAATGTGAACGGCGCGGCGATGGGCGGGCCGTTCCTCGGTCCCGACGGCTGGCTCTACATCACCGATGCCCGCCGTGGATTCCGGATCACGCGTAAGGAAGGGGATACGCTCGAAGGCAAGGGCGCGCGCATCTGGCGCGTACGCCCCGACGGATCGGGGCTCGAGTGGATCGCGGGCGGCGGCTTCGACAACGCCACCGAGATCGCGTTCATGCCGTCTGGCGACGCCATCGGTACGATGACCTACTTCCTCGATCCGCGCGACGGGCTCCGCGACGCGCTGATGCACTGGGTCGAGGGCGGTGTCTATCCCAAGCCTCACGAATCGGTCGCCGCCGACGGGCTGCCGCTCACAGGTGACTACCTGCCGCCGATGACGATGCTGGCGCGCGTGGCGCCGTCTGGCGTGATGCGCTACAGGGGGGAGGCGTTCGGCGACGGCTTCCACGGCAACCTGTTCAGTGCGCAGTTCAACACCGGCCGCATCATGCGCCACATCGTCACGCCGCACGGCGCGACGTATCAATCCGAAGACCTGCCGTTCATGACGGCGACCACGGCCGATTCGCATCCGACTGACGTGCTGCAGGATGCCGACGGCAGCCTGATCGTGATCGAGACGGGCGGCTGGTTCATCAAGGGCTGTCCGCTGTCGCGCGTTGCCAAGCCGGATGTTGCCGGCGGCATCTACCGCATTCGCCGGACAGGCGCGCCGAGCGTGTCTCATCCGCGTGGCCTCGACGTGCCGTTCGAGACGCTGACGCCGGCGCGTCTCGGTGGACTGCTGGCCGATCGAAGGCCCGTCGTTCGCGACCGCGCGATCGACGCGCTCGTACGTGCCGGTGACGCCGCCGTCGGCGCGTTGGCCGACGCACGACGCCTGGCATCCGATGTCGAGACGCGTGCCGGCGCGGTGTTCGCGCTGCATCGCATCGGTACCCCCGCGGCTCGCGAGGCGGTGCGCGACGCACTCGGCGATCGCAATCCCGACGTTCGCGTGGCAGCCGCCCGCAGCGTTGGACTGGCGCGCGATGCGGCTGCGCTGCCGGCGCTGCTGCGAGTCGTCGTGACGGACGCGCCTGCCGTGCGTCGGCAGGCCGCGACGGCACTCGAGCAGATCGGCCAGCCCGAAGCCGTGCCGGCGTTGCTGAAGGCGGCGCAGGATCCCGCCGATCGGTTCGTCGAGCATGCGGTCATTCACGCGCTCATCGGATTGCGACAGCCGGCGCCGCTCGTCACCGCGCTCCAGTCGGCCTCGCATGCCGAACGTCGCGCGGCACTCATCGCGCTCGATCAGATGCCGGGAACCGATCCGGCAACGCGCCCGCACCTGCGCCAGGAACACGTCAGGCCGTTCCTCGCGTCCAGGGACGAGGCGTTGTGGCGCACGGGCATCTGGGTGGCCTCGCATCATCCGGGATGGTCGGACTTGATCGTGACAGGCGTGCGTGCGCGTCTCGATGCGCCAACGCTCACTGACGCAGACGGAGCCATGCTCCGCGACGTCATGGTGAGCGTGTGCCGCGACGATGATGTCCAGCGGCTGATCGCTGCTGACGCCAGCGGCGTGCGGGCCGCGATCGTGTCCGAGGTGATCAGGTCGTGTCCTGTTGCGAAGATGCCGCCCATCTGGGTCGAGGCGTTGCGCAGGCAGATGGCGAGCACCGACGCAGAGGTGCGTGCCCGCGCGATCCGACTCGTGGCGGCGCGGCGCATCGAGGCGCTCGCCGGCGACCTCGCTCTCATGGTCGCTGACTCGTCGCTGCCGCAGTCGCAGCGCTTCGAAGCGATGGACGCGCTGATCCTCGTACGCCCTGGCATCGACGAGCCGACGTTCGGCTGGCTGACGTCGCGACTCGACGCGTCGCAGCCGGCACCCGTGCGTCAGCAGGCGGCCGGCGTTCTCGCGCAGGGGGCGCTCACCGATGCGCAGCTCGTCGCGCTGGCCGAACGTCAGCTTGCCAATGCTGACGCGTTCGTGTTGCCACGACTCGTCGCGGCGTTCGATCGCAGCACGAGTGAACAGGTTGGCGACGCGCTCGTGAAGGCGCTCGCGCGATCAACCGATCGGCTCGACGTGCTCTCGGAGCCGGACCTCGCGGCGCGGCTGGCGAAGTTTCCGGAGCCAGTCGGCAGGAGCGCGGCGCCGCTGATGCTCGCGCTGCGCCAACGGCAGAACGCGAGATTGAAGCGGCTCGAATCGATCGATGGCGGTCTCGGTCGCGGCGACATCGACGCCGGACGACGGCTGTTCTTCGGCAAGGCGACGTGCTCGACCTGTCACGCGGTGGGGCAGCAGGGGGCGACGTTCGGGCCTGACCTGAGCAACATCGGCGAGATCCGGTCGCGTCACGACATCCTTGAAGCGATCCTCTACCCGAGCGCCAGCTTCGCGCGCGAGTACGAAACATGGCGCGTGCGGACGAAGTCGGGAGAGAACACTGGCGTCATCAAGGAGCAGTCGACCGATGCGATCGTGATCGAGACGGGTCCTGGTGCGTCAGTGCGGATGCCGCGTGAGGCGATCGTGGCTGTCGAACCCGTCGAGTTCTCGGCGATGCCGCCCGGCCTGGAGCAGATCCTGAGCGCCGCGGAACTCGCCGACCTGATGGCCTATCTCGAAGCGCTGCCCGACCCGTTCGATCGCAGGAAGCGGATGTAGACGGACGTATCCCGCGGATCAATACAGGACCACCGTCACGCGCGTGCCGGCGTCGATGCGCGTCACGCCCGTTGGCACCTCGACGTATCCGTCGGCGTCAGACAGGCTCGTCACGTCGCCCGAGCCCTTGAACATGGGCACGGCGTCCTCACCGTCGAGTCGCACGGGGTGAATCTGCAGGCGATCGATGGGCGATGTCAGCGTACGCGTCAGCGTTGCCTGACGCGTGATCGATGGGAGCGGGGGCAGGGACGCCAGTTGTCGCACGAGCGGACGCAGCAGCAGGTACGCGTTCGAGAGGCACGACGTCGGATTGCCTGGCATCGCCAGCACGAGCTGACGCCCGATGCGCGCGAACGCGGTCGGCTTGCCGGGCTTCACGGCAATGCCATGGAACACGACAGCGCCGCGTTCGGCGAGGATGTCGCCGCACAGGTCCCGTTCGCCGACAGACGATCCGCCGGAGCACACGACGAGGTCGGCGGCAGCCGCGGCATCGAACGCCGCGCGCCAGGCGTCGATCGTGTCGCGCACGAGCGGCAGGCGTCGCACGTGGGCTCCGTTGGCCTCGCAGATCGCCGCGAGCATCACGCGATTCGAGTCGTAGATGTGTCCGTGTGCGGGCGTGCCCGTGTGTTCGGATGCATCGAGGAGTTCGTCGCCGCTCGCGACCAGCGCAACGATGGGGCGGCGGAGCACCGGGAGTGCGCGCAGCCCGAAAGAGGCTGCGACGCCGAGTCGCGCCGGCGTCAGGACGTTGCCGCGCCGCAGGACGATCGCGCCTGTTGCGACGTCGTGTCCGCGCTTCACGATGTGGTCGCCGTGCGTTGCCGGCATCGTGAAGCGGACGCGGGCCTCGTCGCGATGCGTACGCTCCACCATCACGACGGCGTCGGCGCCCGTGGGGACTGGCGCCCCGGTGGCGATGTCCACGCACGAACCGCTGGTGACGTCGGCGTCAGGACCGGTGGCCGGTCGCGCGTGCCCGGCCAGTTCCAGCCACACGGGATGCGCGTCTGACGCCTCGGTCAGAGCGTCCGAGCGCACTGCATATCCGTCCATCGCCGACCTGTCGAAGCCAGGCACGTCGAACGGCGCCGGCACATCGTCTGCCAGCACGCGGTCCTTCGCATCGTCCAGAGAGCACAGCTCACGATCACTGACCGGCGCGACGGCCTCGTCAATCAGGCACCGCGCCTCGTCAAGCGGCAGGACGTCGCCGAACGGCCGCATCCCGCCGAAAGACGAGGGGGAAGTCATGTCCGCCTGCGCGCTTCGCGCACCATGTGCCCGAGTTCGGGCAGCACCAGCTTTTCCATGGCCAGGCGCACGGCAGGCTCAGATCCGGGCAGGACGATGACGACGCGGCACTGAGAGACGCCGGCGCACGCGCGGCTCAGCATGGCGGCGGGTCCGATCTCCTGGTAACTCAACATGCGGAACAGTTCGCCGACGCCGGGGATCGGCGTGTCGAGCATCTTCATGATCGCGTCGTACGTCGTGTCGCGTGGCGCGATACCGGTCCCGCCCGTCGTCACGATGACGTCCACCTCGTCGCGCGCGCGCTGCGACTGTACCCAGCGCTGGACGGCGCTCGGGTCGTCCTTGACGAGGCCACGCCCGACTACCTGGTGGCCGTGCTGCTCGAGCAGCGCGACCAGGAGGCTGCCGCCCGAATCCGTGTCGGGCGTGCGCGTGTCGGAGACCGTGAGGACCGCGCAGCGGACCGACGCCGGTGCGTCAGCGCGGTGTTGCGTGTGTGACACGAAGGCCATTATGGCAGGGCGCCGCGTGCGGTGGCTGGCGACTGGCGCTTGTGGTACACTCCGTTTTCTGTGCCGCGTCGCCCGGTCCCTCCCGGGTGCACTGCCGCCGCCCCGAAGCGCCCTTAGCTCAGCTGGATAGAGCGTCTGGCTACGAACCAGGAGGTCGCACGTTCGAATCGTGCAGGGCGCACCATCCTCACTTCGTTCGTCTGGTACGCCCTGCCCGCTGTCAGCGGCCGGTGCCTCGCATTCCGCTCAGCACCCGGCCGTCGAATCGTGGGTGGTTCTGCGCCGTACCAGCCTCGCTCCGCTCGTCTGGTGCGCCCTGCCCGCTGTCAGCGGCCGGTGCCTCGCGTTCCGCTCAGCACCCGGCCGTCGAATCGTGGGTGGTTCTGCGCCGTACCAGCCTCGCTTCGCTCGTCTGGTCGCCTCTGCACGATGTCAGCGGCAGTCGCCTCGCCTCACGGCTCGGCGTCTCGCAGGTGGCCATGCGCCATCCCGCTGGACCGCGCATGACTGACGCGGCAGAATCACTCGCGTGACTGACGAATCGACAGCCTCGCGCGACGTGCTGGCGATGCGCGAGGCGCTGCGACTGGCGGCATACGGGGGCTCGCTCGGCGAAGTCCCCGTCGGCGCCCTCGTCGTACGCGACGGGATCGTGATCGGCCATGGGTACAACAGGCCCATCGTCGCCACCGATCCCACGGCGCACGCAGAGATCGTCGCCCTGCGGCAGGCCGCTGCCTACACCGGCAACTATCGGCTTACTGGTTGCGAACTCTACGTCACCGTCGAGCCGTGCACGATGTGCGCGGGCGCGCTCGTGCACGCCCGCATCGCGCGGCTCGTCTTCGGCGCGCGCGAACCACGCGCCGGCGCCGTCGTGTCGACGATGGAGGTGCTGGCGTCATCGTCGCTGAACCATCGCGTCGAGGTCGTCGAGGGCGTGCGGGCCGACGAGGCGCAGCGCCTCATGCAGGAGTTCTTCCGCGCGCGCCGAGCGACCGCGTGACGCGGCCCGATCAGGACACCGTCCGCACGGGTGAGCCGATCCACCACGTGTTGCCGTTGGGGTCGATCACGCCGCCGTTGCGGTGGCCGTACGGCATGTCCTGCGGCTTGCTCTCCTCGGTGGCGCCGGCTGCGAGGGCCTGCGCCCACGTCGCGTCCACATCGTCTACCCAGAGGTAGATCGCGGCAGAGCGAGACGCCCATTCGGGGCCGCACTGGCCGAGCATGACGAGCGAGTCGCCGATGGTGACCTCGGCATGCGCGACGCGGCCGTCCGGTGTGCGTGTGCAGTCCCTGATCTCCGCCGAGAAGGCCGCTTCGAGGAAGCGCAGTTCGGCATCGGCGTCGTTCACCACGAGGTAGGGGGTGACTGTGCGATAGGTGTTGTCGGTCATGCGTCGATCCTCGCGCGGACACGCCCGCCCGCGACTGGAGAGATGTGACCTCGTTGGTCTAGCTCCGACAGGCGGCGAGCGTGCGACGTTGTTGGCCTGCCGCGTCGAAATTGTCGGGCGCGAGCCAGCGCTCGAAGGCGGCTCGCAGCGCGGGCCACTCGCTGTCGAGCATCGAGAACCACGCCGTGTCGCGATTGCCGCCCTTGAAGACCATGTGCTGCCGGAACGTGCCTTCGTATGTGAAGCCGAACCGATCCGCGGCGCGCCGCGACGGCGCGTTGCCGGCGTGGCACTTCCACTCGAAGCGGCGGTAGCCCAGCGTGTCGAACACGTACGCGGCGGCGAGGTAGAGGGCCTCGGTGGCCACGCGCGTGCGCGCGATGGCCGGCCCCCACAGCACGTGACCCACTTCGATGACGCCGTGCGCCGGATCGATGCGCATCAGCGCCTGGCGCCCTTCGGCGCGTCCCGTTGTGCTGTCGATGACGGCGAAGAACAGCGGATCGTCGGTGCGCAGCGCACGGTCCATCCACGTGTGGAACGCCTGCGCGTCGACGGGCGGGTCGTCGAACAGGTAAGCGAAGCGCGACTCTTCACCGGGCGCCGAGGACGCCTCGTACAACGCGACTTCGTGCGCTGACGACAGCGGCTCCAGGCGTGCGTAGCGTCCGTCGAGGATCGTGCGAGTGGGACGCGGGACGGGCGTCCACGTTGCGAGGTCTGTGAGCATGTCGTTGTCGAGATGAGAGCTGGCCCGTCACTGACACGTCGTCATGGGATCCAGCGCCCTGGCGATCCTATCGCGACGTGGGTGTGATGCACCGCGCGGCGATCGAGGTATGCCGATGGCAGCATCCCGGCGAACGCGTGGCACTCGCGCATCAGGTGTGGCTGATCGGCGAAGCCGCAATCGGCGGCGATCGCTGCCCAGTCGTCTGGCGTGCCTCGTGCCGCGCGTGCGAGGGCGAGCTGGAACCGGCGCACGCGGCAGAAGCGCTTCGGCGGCAGGCCGACCTGTGCGGTGACCGAGGGCGGCGAGCGAGGAATGCCGGTGCGGCGTCGCCCGTCGAGGCGTGTGCTACCATCAAAGTTCCTGCCCGCGCGGAGAGGTACCGAAGCGGTCATAACGGGGGCGCCTCGAAAGCGTCTAGTCGGGAAACCGGCACGTGGGTTCGAATCCCACCCTCTCCGCCATCTCTAAGCTACTGAAAACAAAGAGAATAGGTCTTTCCTTGCTGATTCATGTACGACTCTTGTACGTGACGACGTTGGGACCACTGAAGGATGGACCCGCGCGCGAGAGCCACCGGGGAGCATCCTGGCCCAGCCCCCTCCTCTTCGCGAGGCTCGGCGGCCATTACCCACTCGACTCGCGTCTACCGAGGGCCGGTACGGCGGCCGCGAAGGACTGGCCTGAAGTCCTGGCGTCGGCGCTTCTTTGGCGGTGTGGCATGACCTACCGCCAACCGCGCGAACCGTGGCATCAGCAGATTCCCGACGTAGTCGAGGAGCTGGGCGAGGACGCGGAAGATGTCCTCATCAACGAAGGACGGCAGTTCGTCGACCTCGCGAAGGGCTATGTAAACCATCAAGTAGCCATCCATCTGCACTTCGCCGTCCGCACCGGGCGGATAGCTGGTGAGGATTGCGCGGTCGTAGATGCGGTCCTGCATGATCAACAGGTCGGTCTCCCCGCCGTCCGTGTACCGGATGCTGACATGGGCATGTCTGGCGACACCAGACGCCAGCATCAGCCGACGGTGTTTGTCGATGTTCTCGAGCCTGTCGAGGACCCACAAAGGGTGCGCGGTGTAGTCAAGGCCCTTGTCCCGAGAGTGGTACGGCTGCAGGCTGTCAATGAGTGCTGCGACAGCGTCGGGCGTGCCATGAATCCGCCGCAGCTTTGTGACCTGATGCAGGTACCCCTCCTTGGTATCGCGAATCGGAAACATGGTCCGGCTGTCGGGAACGCCCTCAGGCTTCGCCGGGTTGGTAGAAATGAGGGCGTAGACGATGTGGTCGAGGGCAGACCTGAGGTTGTGAACACAGTCACCAACCAAGAGACCGATGACAGGCGGGGGCGAGGGGAGATGGGCGACGGCGTTGTACTGCTGCGTCTTGGTGCTGAACTCAGCGCGAACGCCACAGTCGTTGCGCACGAATCGACGGAACATGCGCTGGGCCACCTCAAAGTGTTTGCCAGCACGCATGGCCTTCTGCCTGGCTATGGCCAACTCAGTTTCGCTGACCTTGATCTTGTCGCTCTTCGGTTGCTGCTTCCGCGCCATTCTTCCTCGCGTCGGCCGAGTTCGTCGTTTGATACACGCATGACGTTGTAGCCCAGCCTCGAGATTGGTGAGACTGCCTGTCCACAGATCCGCCGACTTCAGCGTCGCCCCGGAGCTTGCTGGCCGCGTCTGTGGCCAGTCGCACACGACGCAAAGGGAGCCATGCAGACTCACTCTAGACTTCGTGAATGTGGAACAACCGCGGTGTCAGTCCCATCCTCTGAAGTTCACGGCTGTGGAACAGCAAATTCACCTTCGTGAAGAAGGGGAGGCCGCTCGGGACGGCCTTGCTGGCTGGCGCCGAGATGGCGTAAACGACCGAGTGTTTGCTAGGTTCGACCTTGTCTGGATCAACAAGAGTCTGAAGAGCCGCTGGGAGCGCCTTTCGAAAGGTCTCGCGATACCCCTTGTCATCAACGAACAGTCGCGCCGACACCGTTCCCTGCGCCAATAGATGACTCAGCGTGGCGGATCGGGTGTGCTTCTTGACATGGACAAACTCGCCTTTGGCGGTGAACAAATCACACACTTCGATCGTGCTTGCGGCTCCCTTCGGCTGCACGACGCGCTTGTCCATCAACACCATGCCCTTGCTGGCAGATGCAGCGGCGTTGTAGTCGCCCTCCGACGTGCCTTTGCTCAAGGTTGGCAAGAAGCCCTTGGCCTTGATGACGGGGAGCTGATCGATCTCAGCATCAACGTGCTGCGCGTATTCTGGGTGGACTTCATACCACTTGTTCAAAGTGAGCACGTAGACGCGCGACTTGTAGCGAATCTGAAAGACAGCCCCTTGCCTGACGCTGAAAACGTCGACAGGACTGCCATCGTCGGTGACCGCGGCGATCTTCACCTCGAGGTGATCGTCGGCATCTGGGTGCTCTTCGTTGTAAGCCGTCAGGATCTCCAGGGCGTTCAGGTCTTCAAAGTCCCGGCGCCAATGTCCCCGACTCACTCGGTAGCCGCTTATGCGTTCGTAGCCAGCAATGTCTGGCAGCGCAAACCCCAAGGCAGAGACCTCTGTCCTCTTCAGTGCGTCGGCCAGCTTGCCATCAAGGACGCCGATAAGAGTCTCGTCTCGAATCGGACGGACTTGATCGATGAACGAGAAGTGCTTCGCGTAGCTCTTTGAGCCGTAGCGCTTCAACAGCTGCAGGCATTTTGCTCCAAGGGCAGGAAACGCTACGTCCCCGGTCAGATAGCAGGCGTCGGCTCCGGCAACACGCTTCCCGAACGTGTCGTCGTCCGGAACCCCCTCAAGCCTTGAAAGAAGGTCATGGTAGAAGTCGACGTCGAAGACGGCCAACCCAGAGTCCTGATTCACGACGTGCTGCTTGGAAACAGTTGTCGGATCGATATTCCTGGCTTGAACGCTCCGTAGCTTCTTCGGATCCACGCTGTTCAACGTGACCTTGAGGCCGAAGTCTGGCTCCAGCCGCGAGCGATTGATGGCTGCGAAGCCGTGTCCGAAGGTCACCGCAAAGACACGCCCGCTCACCTTGATTAGGAGAACGAATGAACTCGTTCGATTGAGAGGAGCCGAAGGCTGCACGGCACAGTACGGCTCGACGAATGACCACCAATTCGGAGCCGCTGGCTTGTTGGCCTGAAGGTGCGCTTCGGCTTCGAATGGGACCGTTTCCTTTAGCGGCACCTCCACGTATGAGCCGCCGGGCGCATTGCCCCCGTCTCTCCACACCTGATCGAACGACGCAACCGACTTCTTGAAGAGGTAGTACGTGATTCGCACTCTGGTCCTCCGATTTCGGTCGCGCAGCTTGTCACGTGTGCGGCTCAGACCGAGTTAAAGCGCATTCACATGGCCGTCAGTTCGTAGCTCTTTCCAACGCGAACGCGGCGAATGCGGCCAGTCTTTTCCAGCCATGCCGCCAAGGTTTCGAGCCGAGGCACGTCGGCGTCGGGAAGACGGTCGCGAAGGGCAGACCGCAAGACATCTGGGTGCTCCGACACGACGGCCATGATCTGTCCAACGGGCCGCAGGTCCGCAGCCGCGGCTTCGCCAACAGGTCGCCAGAGCTCCAGTTCGTCAACGGTCGACATTGTCTTCTGAAGAAGGCGGACGCCATCCTCGTCCTGAAGCACCGCTACGATCGTGCCTCCTGTATGCACGGCCACTGAGCTCTGAATGTCCCAACGACCGTACTCGCGCTTCCAGGCGGCAACAAAGGCCGGCAGAAGCGCGTACGTCTGCCGTGAGAGGCTGGCGACCTTCGAGTAGTCTCGCGCTCTATGAGCCGCCTGAATGTGCTCATGCAGACCAAAGTACCGTTGCGATACCGCCTTCGCTTCGGCGAGCGACATCCGTCCACCAGAGACTCTCGGCTCTGGAGGAGCTTCGAGGTCCCGCGCACTGCGCTTGCCGAGTCCGGTCAACCGCTTCAGCATGCAGAAGCCTTAGTCCACCAGTGCCTTGAACACGGCATCGCTCGAGTCCTTGTAGAAC
>JADLFL010000066.1 GCA_020845575.1 Acidobacteriota bacterium
GGCATCCTCAGCAACGTCGCCAACAAGTTCCTGATGGCGGGCTTCTCGGCGATCGATCAGTCGTGGCGGCGTGTCGCCCACGTTCGTCCGGCCAACGACTTCAAGTCGATGACGATCTACCGGCTGACCGACGACACGATGGCCCAGCCGATCGGTCCTGGTGGTGAGCTCCGCCACGGGACTCTCGGTGAGGCGAGCTACACGCTTCGGGCCGGGACGTACGGCCGGTTGCTCAGCATCACGCGCGAGCAGCTGGTCAATGACGACCTCGGCGCACTCACCGAGGTCCCGATGAAGCTCGGTCGTGGTTGTGCCACGCGGTTCAACCTGAACTTCTGGACGGCGCTGCTTGCCAACACGGGCAACTTCTTCCATGCGAACAACTCGAACTACGTGACTGGCGCGACGACCGTGCTGTCCGTGTCTGCGATGGATGCGGTCGTGGCCGCGTTCTACAAGCTCGTTGACGAGGCGGGCAATCCGCTCGGTCACACGCCGCGGATCCTCCTGCATCCGCCGGAGCTGGATGGCGTTGCGCAGAACATCTCCCAGTCCGCGGAATACCGCGACACGACGGCCAGCAAGAACTTCGGCACGAAGAACGTGTATGCCGGCCGATTCGAGCCGGTGATGTCGCCGTATCTGAGCAACGCCAACATCTCCGGCTACTCGACGACGGCCTGGTACCTCCTGGCTGATCCGATGGACGTGCCGTGCATGAACGTGTGCTTCCTCCGCGGCCGTGAGGAGCCGATCGTCGAGACGGCGGACGCCGACTTCTCCACGCTCGGCATCAACATGCGTGCCTACCACGACTTCGGCGCGTCCCTCGCCGAGCCGCGCTGCGGCATCAAGAGCAAGGGCGCTGCGTAGACGTTGGCTCCTTCGGTGGCGGCGCAGCGTACGGGGAGTGCGCTGCGCCGCTTGCTGGTTGCCTGATCACGAATCCTGCGGTTCTTGCGGCTACCGCCGCTGAGGAGAAACAGTCATGGCGTTCGAATGCGAAATCATCCACTCTTGGCACTCGATCGATTACACGCCGGCCGGCGCCGTCGCGGCCGGTGAGGTCATCGTGGTCGACAAGATGGTCGGCGTTGCCCGCCAGGCCATTGCGGCCGGAGAACTCGGATCGTTGTGTGTCGCCGGCGTCGGCAAGTTCGCCAAGGCGACCGGCGGCGGCACGGCGTTCACGGCCGGCGAGCTCATCTACTGGGACGAGAGCGCCGGTGTCTGCGATGACACCACGGACACCGGCACGAATCCGCTGATCGGATGGGCCATCAAGGCCGCGGCCGATGGCGACGCGACGGCTGAGGTCATGTGGTTCGGCGGTGCGCACTTCGCGACGGCCTGATTCATCGCCTCCTCGCCCGGGGAGCCAGGGGCGGGCCGTCCGCGCGGTCCGCCCCTCATCCGGAGTTTCGCTGTGGCGAACCTGCTGCAGAAGGGAGTCGAGTGGCTCGACGTACGGCGCAAGGCTCACCTGGCGTCGAGCGTCGTGTACACGAGGCCGTCGATCCTCGGATTCGTCGGCCTCCAGGCGACCCTTGGCGAGACGGTGTTCGATCAGGTGGACGAGCACGGCGTCGTGCATCGTTTCGAGTCACGGGACTTTCTGATCACGGCCGCGGACCTGGTGCTCGGTGGATCGGTGACGTTGCCTGTGGCAGGCGACCGAATCACGGTGACGATCAACGGGATGTCGCGAGTGCATGAGGTCATGGCGCCAGGGGATGAGCAGCCGTACCGATTCTGCGATCCGCATCGCGTGACGATGCGGATCCACACGAAGTTCATCAGCGAGGCGTGAGACCAGTGGCAAACCGCGAATCGAGCTCGGGCACCTGGGCTCGATGGGTCGGCATCGCCGTGACGCTGCTGCTCGCGAGCCTCGCGTTTGCCGTCCAGTCCGGGCGGGTGATGGCGAAGCTCGACGGCATCGAGAAGCAACTGGGCGCCTTCACTGTGGATCTGAAGGACATGGAACGGCGGACCTCGTTCCTCGAGGGCCGCTTGGGGAGCCGGAATCCGTGAAGCTCGCCGTCACAGTAGCGGATGCTGTGGTCGCCCGCCTGGCCGGCGGGACGTACAGCCAATCGTTCACGCCTGTGCGTCGGCATTTGCCGGTCGTCACGCTGGATTCGCTGGCGTCGCTGACGGTGTCCGTGGTTCCGAAGTCGGTGGCGATCGAAAAGGGCACGCGCGCCAAGGATCTCCATACCATCGTCGTGGATGTCGCGGTCCAGAAGAAGGTGAACGTTGACGATGCCACGACGATCGATGGGCTGATGCAGGTGGTCGAGGAGATCGTGAACCGGCTGAAGTTCCAGCCGCTGGCAGGTTCGGTGGCGGATGCTATGCCGGCGGAGATTGCGAACGCCCCGATCTACGATCCGAAGCACATGGAAGAGTGGCGAGTGTTCACCAGCCTGGTGACGGTGACCTATCGACTGCTGAGGTGACGCATGGCGACGACGGATGTTGCAGCGCAGGGGCCCCTCGGGGTGCTGATCGACGGACTGTCCGCGTCAGTCAACATTCTGACGCTCAATCCTGACCGGGCGTACATGTTCGTCAACCTCGGCAAGGATGCAGCCGGCGCCGACACCACCGGGTACGTTGTTCTGAGCGTGGGGGCAGATCCGACTGTGTCGATGGCCGCGGGCACAAACAAGCACGTCCTGCTACCGAAGGTGCCTATCGTCATCGGGCCAGGTGTCGGCGCGGACCTGCGGTACAAGGCCTCTGCGGCGTCTGTCGTGTTTCAGGTGGTTCCGTATCCTCGAGCACTGGGCAACTGGTGATGATGAGAGACCCGAGAGCCTATGCCGAGGGGCGCCGCGCTGACCGCGGGGCGCAGGTCATCGACGACGCATGGTCGCCGCTCAAGCTCACGGGCCTGCGGCTATTCTTGGATGCCTCGCGGATCACGGGGTTGGCGAATAACGACCCCGTTGCCCAGTGGGACGATCTCAGCGGACTCGGCAACCACGCGACATCCAGCGGCGCCAACCGCCCGACGTACAAGGCCGCCGGACTGAATGGTCGGCCGGCAGTGACGTGGAACGGTACGAGCAGCTGGCTGTTGGTTCCGGCCTTGCTCGCGAGCTCGACGCCGCTTTCGTTCCTGTGCGTGATTTCTCCGACTGGCACGGGAGTTCGCCGGCTGATCGACATCCAGA
>JADLFL010000067.1 GCA_020845575.1 Acidobacteriota bacterium
CGGGCTCGGAGAGCCGGCCCTACCTATCGCAGCAGTGGGTAGGGCCGGCTCTCCGAGCCCGGCCCGTCACGTCATTCGGTGCGCAGGGCGGCGGAGGGGGCGACCCGGCCGGCGCGGCGGGCGGGCAGCCACGCGGCCAGCGTCGTGGTGATGATGAACACGGTCGCGACAAACGCGATCACGCGCGGGTCGTACGGCGTCACGCCATAAAGCAGCGACTGGATCCAGCGCCCCCCGAGCCACGTGAGTCCGGTGCCGGCGACGAGCCCCGCGCCGACGGCCCACAGGTGCTGGCGCACGAGCAGCACGACAAGGTCCGCCGGAGCGGCACCCAGCGCGGCCCGGATGCCGATCTCGCGCGTGCGGCGCGTGACGGCGTACGCGGTCACGACGGCAAGACCGACACCCGCGATGACGAGCGTCAGCACGCCGAACGCGACGAAGACCGTCGACCCGAGACGCCACGGGCGCAGCATCGGCTCGAAGACATCGTCGAGCGGCCAGACATCGATGTACGGCTGATTGGGAGCCGCCTGCTGTGCCTCTCGTCGAATCGACGCCAGCATCGACGCCGGTTCCGCATGCGTCTTCACGAGTACCACTCGCCCGCCGAACGTCCCGCCCATCATCTCCAGAGGACCAACGACGGTCCATCCGCCGCGAGTGCCGTTCTTCCAGTCGAGCGATGCCCTGTTCGCAACATCGTCGAACACCCCGACGACGGTCAGGCACTCAGTCATCGGCCCGATCATCTCCAGGCATTCACCCACAGCGGACCGCCCCGGCCATGCGTCGCTGGCCAGCGACGCACTCACCATGACCACAGGCGCGCTGCCCGTCACGTCGTCCGTCTCACGCAGCGCACGCCCATCGACGATGCGGATGCCCGCGACGTCTGCGTATGCCGCATCTGCGGCCAGGAAGTCCGCCGTGCGTGGTTCCTCATGCGGAGAGTTCCTCGGCCTGACGCGGAATCCCACGCGGCCCTGCGTCGGCGACGCCTGCACGACCGACGCAGCCTCGACACCGGGCATGTGACGCAGACGCTCCTGAATGGCCGTATGGACGGCGTGCGCCGCTCTGGATTGGCCCACCTCCGCCGTGTTGGTCTCGACGACGACAACGCGGTCTGCCTGGAAGCCGAAGTCCTGTGCACGCGCATTCCGGAAGCTCGACACGAACAACGCCGCGGCCGCCATGAGCGGCAGCGACAACGCCACCTGCAGCGCGACGAACGTGCCGAGCACGCGTGACGGACGCGATACACGCATCACGACTGTCTGCCCCGTGAGCCGCTGGCGCGCCTGCCACGCCGCCGGCGCGAGCGAGAGCACGAGCGCGGCGCCGAACGACACTCCCACAGTCAGCCAGAGCAGACGCGAGAGATCGAGCGGCGCGATGTCGTCCAGGCCGGGCAGCAACACGTCGTGTACCACTCGGGAGCCGACCAATGCGATCACCAGCGTGGCAATGCCGGCCATCGCGGCCAGCACGAGCGCATCAGCCAGTACCTCGCGCACGAGGCGTGCACGCGATGCGCCCAGCGCCAGCTTGATGGACACCTCCTGCGTGCGTCGCAGACGGCGCAGGAGCAGCAGATTCCCGGCGCTACCGCACGCGACCAGCAGCACCAGCGCCGACATCCCCATCGTCCACAACGAGACGCGCACGTCGGCCGGCAGCTCCGGTGCGCGCGTCGGCGACACGTCGCCGAGCGTCAGCGCGAACGACGGACGCGCCGGCATCTGCAGCGGCGACAGCAGTGCCGCCAACTGCGACGCCGCGGCAGCAGGCGGCTCGTCGACTTTCAGGCGGGCGACGACGTTCGACAAGATGGCAGGGCCGGCTCTCCGAGCCAGGCCCCTTGCTTGATCCGACATGACTGGTCACATAGACTGGTCACATGCCTGACGTGACACTACCGGCGGCCGAATTCAAGGCGAAGTGCCTCGCGCTCATCGACCACGTGCATGAGGGCGGCGAACCCATCACGATCACCAAGCGGGGCCGCGTCGTCGCGCGACTCGTGCCCGCGGGCCACGAGCACGAGAAGCCCTGGTTGGCCCTCCGTGGCACGGGACGGTGGACGGGCGATCGCTTCCGCCCCGTGGTCGAGGAACGCGACATCGAAGCGCTGCGTCCGGCACGCAGGTCGGGGCGACGACGCGCATGACGGTTCCGGTACTCGATACGCACGCCTGGGTCGAATGGATCGTCGAGTCACCCGGCGTCACCGCTGCCGCCCGGAAGGCTCTCGACGGCTTCGCACCGGACCAGCGGCCCTACCTGTCCACGATCAGTCTCTGGGAAGTCGCGATGCTGGTCGACCTGAAGCGCCTGGTACTCGACGTCCCACTCACCGAGTGGCTGTCACTCGCCGCGCACCCGCGAACGGTTCGGCTCGTGCCCATCTCGCCGGTGATCGCCGCCGGCACTGCCGCGCTGCCATCGACATTCCATCGCGATCCCGCCGACAGGATCATCGTGGCCACCTGTCTCGCCCTCGACGCCCCACTGATGACCGACGACGAGCGGATCCGGCGCTCCCGTCTGATCCGGCGATGGAAGCCCACCGCGGACAGCGCCGGGCCCACAAGCACGTGAGAGTGCCGCGCAGGTCGCGCGTCTGCGCCAGGGGCTGAAGCCCCTGGCCTCCATCTGAAATGGCGATGTCTTTCGAGATGGAGCGAACGGGCGTAGGGGCACCCCTTGTGGGTGCCCGTTCAGGACGCGATGTCGCCCTGCGGAACCTGTCACGCCGTCGTGGCGACGGTGCCGTGGTACTCCTGCAGCGAGCGGACGTCGAGGCCCTGTTCACGCAGGGCCTTGATCGCGCTGACGGTGGCCGCGCCGCCGGTGAGCGTCGTGATGCACGGCACGCCCTGCATCATCGCCACGCGGCGCACGCTGCGGTCGTCGAAGAACGACTCACGGCCGAGCGGCGTGTTGAGCACGAGGTGGATCTGCCTGTTGACGATGCGATCGCCGACGTGCGGACGGCCTTCGTTGATTTTGTAGACGACCTCGACGTCGAGCCCGTGCGCGCGCAGGTACGCAGCCGTTCCACGCGTGGCCACGAGCTTGAAGCCGAGCGACGCCAGATCGCGCGCGATCGGCAGCACGTTGGGCTTGTCGTCGTTGTTGACGCTGATGAACGCCGCGCCGTCGAGCGGGATCTTCTGCCCCGCCGCGATCTGCGCCTTGGCGAACGCCGTCCCGAACGTCGACGCCCCACCCATCACCTCGCCCGTGCTCTTCATCTCGGGTCCGAGGATCGTGTCCACGCCGGGGAATCGCACGAACGGGAAGACCGGCGCCTTGACGAACACGCCCGTCACGTCGAGATCCGCCACGAGCCCGAGCTCGGAGAGCGACTTGCCCGTCATGAGCTGCGCGGCGACCTTCGCCAGCGGCACGCCCGTGGCCTTCGAGAGATACGGCACCGTGCGCGACGCGCGCGGGTTCACCTCGATCACGTAGACCGTGTCGTCCTTGATCGCATACTGCGCGTTCATCAGACCGACCACGTCGAGCGCACGCGCGATGCGGCGCGTGTAGTCCTTGATCGTCTCGAGGTGCTTCTCGGCAACGAGGTACGTTGGCACCACGCAGGAGCTGTCGCCCGAGTGGATACCCGCTTCCTCGATGTGCTCCATCACGCCGCCGATGATCACGCCGCCCTGACCGTCGGCCACCGCGTCGACGTCGAGCTCGAACGCGTCTTCGAGGAACCTGTCGATGAGGATCGGCTTCTCGGGCGACACGTCCACGGCGTTGGCCATGTAGTTGTCGAGCGTGCCGGCGTCGTACACGATGGCCATCGCGCGACCGCCGAGCACGTACGACGGACGCACCACCACCGGATAGCCGATGCGCGCCGCCACTTCGCGCGCCTCGTCGCGGCTCGCGGCCATACCGTTGGCCGGCTGCGGGATGCCCAGATCCCACAGCAGCTTGGCGAAGCGCTCGCGGTCTTCCGCGAGATCGATGGAGTCTGGCGACGTGCCGATGATGTCGACGCCCGCCTGCTGCAACGCGAGCGCCAGCTTCAGCGGCGTCTGTCCGCCGAACTGCACGACACACGACACGTCGGCACCCGCCGATCGCTCGCGCTCGATCACCGCGAGCACGTCTTCGAGCGTGAGCGGCTCGAAGTAGAGCCTGTCGACGGTGTCGTAGTCGGTCGAGACCGTCTCCGGATTGCAGTTGACCATCACCGTCTCGTAGCCCTCGTCGCGGGCGGCGAAGGCGGCGTGACAGCAGCAGTAGTCGAACTCGATGCCCTGGCCGATGCGGTTCGGGCCGCTGCCGAGGATGACGACCTTCCTGCGCGGCGTCGGATCGGCCTCGCACTCGCGCTCGAACGTGCCGTACAGATACGGCGTGAACGACTCGAACTCCGCGGCGCAGGTGTCGATCCGCTTGTAGGCGTTGCGCAGCCCCAGTTCCTCGCGCTTCTCGCGCACCACTGACTCGTCCACCTCGCAGAGCCGCGCGATGTCGCGATCGCCGAAGCCGTTGCGCTTGAGCGTGCGCAGCAGGTCCTCCGACATGTTGCGCAGGCCGATGTCGCGCGCCATCCGCGACAGTGCGACCAGATCCTGGAATTGCTCCAGGAACCACGGGTCGATGTGCGTGAGCTCGTGGAGCTGCTCCACCGTCCATCCGCGTTCGAGCGCGCGGAACACGGCCCACATCCGGCGATCGTTCGGGATCACCAGCGCGCGGCGCAGCGCCTCCACCTTCTCCTCGTCATCGTCCACGGGCTGCCCGAAGAGCGACGACTGGTTGCTGCCCAGTTCGAGCGAGCGCACGGCCTTGAGGAAGGCTTCCTTGAACGTGCGGCCGATGGCCATCGCCTCGCCCACCGACTTCATCTGCGTGGTGAGCGTGGCGTCTGCCTGCGGGAACTTTTCGAACGCCCAGCGCGGGAACTTCACCACGACGTAGTCGATCGTCGGCTCGAAGGACGCGGGCGTCACGCGCGTGATGTCGTTCGGGATCTCGTCGAGCGTGTATCCCAGCGCGAGCTTGGCCGCGATCTTGGCGATCGGAAAGCCGGTGGCCTTGGACGCGAGCGCCGAACTGCGCGACACGCGCGGGTTCATCTCGATGACGATGTAGTCGCCGTTGGCGGGATTGACGGCGAACTGGATGTTGCTGCCGCCGGTCTCCACGCCCACGCGCCTGATGATGCGGCGCGCCGCGTCGCGCAGGCGGTGGTACTCGCGATCGGAGAGCGTGATCGCCGGCGCGACGGTGATGCTGTCGCCCGTGTGCACGCCCATCGCGTCGACGTTCTCGATCGAGCAGATGACCACGAAGTTGTCCGCGTGGTCGCGCATCACCTCGAGCTCGTACTCCTTCCAGCCGATCACCGACTGCTCGACGAGGATCTCGTGGACGGGGCTGAGGCTGATGCCGCGCTCGGCGATCTCGCGGAACTCCTCGAGGTTGTACGCGATGCCGCCGCCGACGCCGCCCATCGTGAACGACGGACGGATGATCGCCGGGAAGCCGACGTCTTCCACCGCGGTCAGCGCATCGGCGAGCGTGTGCACGACAGCCGACTTCGGGACCGGGATGCCGATCTCCTTCATCGCCTCGCGGAACTTCAGGCGATCCTCGGCCACTTCGATCGCATCGATCTGCGCGCCGATGAGCGTGACGCCGTACTTCTCGAGGATGCCGGCCTTGGCGAGATCGACGGCAAGATTGAGCGCCGTCTGGCCGCCCACCGTCGGCAGCAGCGCGTCGGGCCGTTCGCGCGCGATGATCTGCTCGGCCATCTCGACGGTCAGCGGTTCGACGTACGTGCGATCCGCCAACTCGGGGTCGGTCATGATCGTCGCCGGGTTGCTGTTGATCAGGATGACTTCGAGGCCTTCGCTCCTGAGCGCCTTGCAGGCCTGGGTGCCGGAATAGTCGAACTCGCAGGCCTGCCCGATCACGATGGGACCGGAGCCGATGACGAGCACGCGGGAGATGTCGGTACGGCGAGGCATCTAGGCGCGCGCCTCCATGGCGTCGAGGAACTCTCTGAACAGGTAGTCGGCGTCGTGCGGCCCGGGCGCCGCTTCCGGGTGGTATTGCACGCAGAAGATCGGCCGCGTGCGATGCTTCAGCCCTTCCACCGTGTTGTCGTACAGGTTCACGTGCGTGACCTCGACGTCCGACGGGATGCTCTCCGGATCCACGGCGAACCCGTGGTTCTGCGACGTGATCTCCACCGCGCCCGACGCGAGGTGCTTCACCGGGTGGTTCGTGCCGCGATGGCCGAACTTCAGCTTGAACGTGCGCGCGCCGAGCGCCTGCGCGAGCACCTGATGACCGAGACAGATGCCGAAGACCGGCACGTTCGCGTCAGCGAGAGCTTTCGCGTTGTCCACCACGTACGGCAGCGCCGCGGGATCGCCGGGGCCGTTGCTGAAGAACACGCCGTCGGGTGCGTCCTTCATCAGTTCCTGCGCGGGCGTCGTGGCCGGATACACGCGCACGTCGATGCCGTGCTCGGCGAACCTGCGCAGGATGTTGTACTTCATGCCGAGGTCGTAGGCGGCCACCTTGAGCCGGCGACCCGCGCGGCGCTGCGGCTCGAGAATCAGGTCGCGTCCCACCGCGCCCCCGGGCTCGGCAGACGGCTCCCAGTCGAACGGCACCGGACAGGTCACGTCCTTGACGAGATCCGCGCCAGACATCTGGCGCGCGGCACGCGCCTTCTCGATCAGATCCTCGCCGCGTACCGTCGCCCCTGTCGCGATCACGCCGCGCATCACGCCCGCCGATCGCAGCAGGCGCGTGAGCGCGCGCGTATCGACGTCGGAGATGGCGACGATGCCGTGCGCGACGAGGTATTCGCGGAGCGTGCTTTCGGCGCGCCAGTTGCTCGCGATGCGCGATTCCTCGCGCATCACGAAGCCGGCCACCTGCGGCCCGCGCGACTCCCCATCCTGCGCCGACACGCCGTAATTGCCGATGAGCGGGGCCGTCATCGTGACGATCTGGCCCGAATACGACGGATCGGTGAGGACTTCCTGGTAGCCCGTCAGGCTCGTGTTGAACACGACTTCGCCACTGGTCTCGCCAGCGGCACCGGCGGCCACGCCTTCGAAGACCTGGCCGTTCTCGAGTGCGAGTAACGCTTTCATTCCTGTTCCTGCTGCAACGTGGCGCGCACGGGGACACTGATCCCGGCTATCACCACCACGCGACCTTCCCACGGCTTGTAGCCCGGGATTTCGAGGCGAACGACGTGGACGCCGGGCGAGAGGCCCGGGATCGACGCGGGCGTACTGCCATACGACACGCCGTCCACGATGAGCCGCGCCTGCGCCGGCGTGGACACGACGAAGATCCGGCCCTGGTCCTGCGACGCCGACGAGGGCGCCGGCCGGGCGGCGGGCGACTGGACCGTCGCGGGCGCCGGGGCGGCCTGTGGCGGTGCCGGTGCGACTGGCGGCGGTGCCGCCACCGGCCGCGCCGCTGGCGGTGTGGCGCCGCCGCGCACGAGAGTCACGTCCACCGACGCCGCGGGCTGCGCGGCGCTCAGCATGACCGACTCCTGCGCCGTCGTGAAGCCGGCGCTGCTGATCGCGATCGCGTACTCGCCGAACGGCAGGTCACGCAAGGTCACCGGCGTCTCGCCACGCGCCACGCCGTTGACGCGCACCTGACCCGATGGTGACGAGCGGATCAGCACGCGGCCTGTCGGTTCGGCGGGCGCCGGTCCGGGTACCTGCGCCACGACAGGAGGCACCGCGCGCTCGGCCGTCGGCGTCGACGGGCGAGGCGATACGGGAGCCTGCGGCACTGGCGTGGGCGCCGTGGGCGGCGGCTGTGGTGCGCGCGACTCCGGCGTGGGCGTGACGGATGCACCGTCCCTGGCGGCTGCGGGGGCTGTCGCATCGCGACCATCACGTGGGGTCGTCTCGACGTGCTCCGGGGCCGGCCCAGAGGCCCGCGACGGAGACAGGCTCCGCCACGTACCGTAGGCAAGCGCCGCCATCACGAGCGCCACCACCAGGAGCAGCCACGGCCGTCGGCCGGCGCTCTCCTCGTCCGGCTCCCATGCCTCGCGCGGACCGATTGCGGCGCCACCAGCGACATGCCCATCGTCATCGTCCAGTCGCCACTGGCGCGTGGGTGGTTCGGCTTCCACCTCTGCGACGGGAACAGGTTCCGGGTCGGGTTCGACGGCCGCGTCGTCGGGCACGTCCGCCACGAGCCAATGGCCCGTGTCGATGGGCCTGCCTGCGGGCGATTCCTCCCGCGCCTCGGCGGCTGTCTCGACGAGTGGCACGACAGGCCCGTCGATCGTGGCTTCTTCCGGGAACAGCGACAGGGAGTCGCCCTTCTGGCCGTCGATCGACTGGACGCGGATTTCGCGTGGCGGCTCGCCTGTCCCGAGCGGGGTCGCGAGGATGACGCCGTCGCGGGCGAAGCGCGAGAGGGCACCTGCCTCGGCTGCCTGATCGCTGTCGCCTTCGTCACCGGCGAGCGCCATGAGCCAGGCCTCCACCGTGTCGAAGCGACGATCGGGATCGGGATCGAGCGCCTTGACGAAGACCTCGTGCAGGCGCGCGTCCTCGGCGGGCGTCTCGGCCAGCGTCCACCGATCGAAGGCGGGGATCGTGCCCGCGATCAGCCGTCGCCCCGACAGCGCGTCGAGCGCGAGCATCGCGAGGGAGTACTGATCGGCGCGCGCGTCCCACGGGCGGCCGGACGCGCGTTCGGGTGCCGTGAACGGGACCCGGACGGGCGCCTGCAGGTGCAGGCGCTCGAGGGCCGGGGCCAGGCCCACGCCTGTGAGCACGCCGCCGTCATCGGTGACGAGGATGTCGCGCGGATGGATCGCACCGTGGAAGACGCCGGCGTCGTGAGCGGCCTGCAGGCCGGACGTGACGGCGCGCAGCCACGGCAGCGTGGCGTCGAGCGACTGACGTCCGCCACGCAACCGCCCTTCCACGCTCGGCGCCGTCAGCACCGGGGACGTCATGTAGACGCCGTCCTCGAACACGCCGATGTCGTTCAGCGGCAGGAGCGATGGATGGATCGGGAGGGTCTGGCGCAGCTCGTCGAGCGCCGACGCGAGCGCGGCGGCATCCTCGCCCATGTCGGTGAGGAGCTTGAGCACCTGCGCCCGGCCGCGGTCGTCCTCCACGAGCAGACGTGGCCCCATCGTGCCGGACGCCAGGACGCGCCGGACGCGAAAAGGCCCGACCGCCTCAGGCGGCTGGAAGAGAGACGAGGGGTCGTGGGTCAGGGCCGGGACTCTCCTGCGCGAGGCTCACGCGGGTAGACGAGCCCGCATTATAGCAATGCCCGTCCTGCGCGTGGAGGTCTTCCTTGACACCCGTGGGGCCCTTTGCCACAGTGAACCACCTGTGCCTTCAGACACCACGCAGGCGGCGCTGCCCCACGGGATCGACCTGCGCGAGTGGTCCGGTTCACGTCTGAGCCTGGACTACGCCTTCCGGCACGATGTCCTCGCGCACCACTATGCCGGCAACCCGGCCGAGCCGGGCGCCTGGCAGGACACGATCGCGCGCGTACAACAGCATCAGCGCGACAGGGCGGCCATCGTGGCCATCCTGCAGGCACAGCTGGCTGCGCGCGAAGCCCCCGTCGAGGCGAGAGCCGCTGCGGCGAAGCTCCTCGATCCGCGCACCGTTGCCATCGTCACGGGTCAGCAGGCAGGCCTCTTCGGCGGTCCTCTGTACACGCTGATGAAGGGCCTGACTGCCGTCCGCCTGGCGGCCGACGTCGAGGCGCGCTTCGGCGTGCCGTGCGTGACGGTGTTCTGGAATCACGCCGAGGACCACGACTGGGACGAAGTGGCGTCGGCCTGGGTCCTCGACGAGACGCTCGACGCCCGTCGCCTCACGGTGGCCGGCGACGGGAGCGAGGACTGCCCCGTCGGGCGCGTGCGCCTCGGCGACGATGTGAACGGCGTGCTGGCCGACCTCGAGGCGCTGCTGCCCGCCACGGAGTTCACGGCCGAGACGCTCGCGCAGTTGCGCGCGTGTTACAAGCCCGGCGTCGGCATGGCCGACGCGTTCGGGCGACTCATCGATCTGCTGCTCGGTCCGCTCGGCGCCATCGTGTTCGACGGCAGCGACCCGGCGGCAAAACCGCTGGTGAGCGCCATCTTCCAGCGGGAACTCGCGCGTCCGTGTCACACGCGTCGACTGGCTACCGAGGCCGGTGCAGCCCTCGCCGCCGAGGGCTACCACGCGCAGGTTCTTGCCCAACCAGACGGCACAGGCCTGTTCGCGCTCGGCGAGCAGCGCGTGCCGATCAAGTACCGCGATCACACCTTCTTCATCGACGACACACCTGCCGACGCTGATGCGCTGCGCGTCGATGCAGTGCATCGGCCGGAGCGTTTCAGCCCGAACGTCCTGCTGCGCGCCGTGGTGCAGGACACGCTGTTTCCAACCATCGCCTACGTGGCCGGTCCGTCGGAGCTTGCCTACCTGGGCCAACTGCGCGACGTCTACGCCTTCCACGAGACGCCGATGCCGCTCATCGTCCCGCGCGCGACGGGGACGATCCTCGACGCGGCCACGCGACGATTCCTGCAGCGCACGGCACTCCCCCTGCAAACACTGCAGGCCCGCGACGAGCATGTGCTGAACCAGTGGCTCGAGGCACAGCTGCCGCCGTCCATCGAGCAGGCACTGCGCGAACTGCAGCAGGCCGTCGACGCGCGCATGGTCGCGCTCGCCGCCGCCGTGCCCGAACTCGATCCGACGCTCGATGGCGCGGTCAAGTCCTCGCACGGACGGATGGCGCATGAGATCCATGGGCTGCACGGCAAGGTCATCGCGGCGGCCAAACGTCGCCATGACACGCTGCGCCGCCAGTTCACGCACGCCCAGCGTCTCGCGTTCCCCGACGGCCACCCGCAGGAACGCGTCGTCTGCCTGGCGTGGTACATGAACCGGTTCGGTCCGGCGCTCGTGCCTCGTCTCCACGAGACCCTGCCCGTCGAGGGTGGCACGCATTGGCTCCTGCACCTCTGATCGGGCGCATCGCGAACGCGCGCCGGTCACGCTCGTGACCGTCACCCGCCGGCCGCGGCGTCGCGCTCGCCGTGGCCGCTGGCTCAAGCTCGCCGCCGCGGTGCTCCTCGGTCCGCTGCTGGTGATGGCCGGCGTGTTCGTGTGGCTCTATCGCAGCGTGGCCGAAGACGTCGATGCGCGCCTCTCCGGACTCCACGACCGCGTCGCCCCGAGGGTCTATGCCAGGCCCTTCGTGCTGCGCGTGGGTCAGGCACTCACCATCGGCGAACTCGACGACAGGCTCGACGACATCGGTTACACGCGCAAGTCGCGAGCGGCGCAACCCGGCGAGTTCGACGTCCGCGCGACCGACGTCAGGCTGATTCCGCACGGGGGCACGGCGGAAGGCCGCGCCGTGCAGGTGACAATCGCCCTCGACAAGACCGGCAAGGCCGGCCAGGTCTCGAAGCTGGAGATCGAGGGCACGGGTTCGGTCGCGCAGTTGGAGCTCGAAGCGCCGCTGCTCACGGCCGTGGCTCCGGGCGGACGCGGACGTCAACGCCAGGTGCCGATCGCGCAGCTGCCGAGCGCCATCGTGCAGGCCGTGCTGGCGATCGAGGATCGGCGTTTCTACACGCATCCCGGCGTCGACGTCATCCGCACGATCGGCGCGGTCATCACGAACGTGCGCGGCGAGAAGCCGTATCTCGAGGGCGGCAGCACGCTGACGCAGCAGCTCGTCAAGAACTCGTTCCTCACGCCAGACAAGACGTACACGCGCAAGGTGCGCGAGCAGATGATGTCGCTGGTACTCGAACGGCGCCTCGCCAAGGAGCGCATCCTCGAGTTGTACTTGAACGACGTGTATCTCGGCCAGCGTGGGTCGTTCGCCGTGCACGGCATGGCGGAAGGCGCGCACCTGTTCTTCGGCAAGGACGTGAGCAACCTCACGCTCGCCGAGTGCGCCACGCTGGCGGGCATCATCCAGTCGCCGGCCGCCTACTCCCCCACCCGCCATCCGGCCCGCGCGAGCGAACGGCGCAACGTGGTACTGCGCGCGATGGTGGAGGCCGGATACATCACGCATGCCGCGGCCGACGCGGCGATCGCCGAGCCCCTGCACACGGCGGCCGGCAGCGTCGACGCCGAAGCGCCGTACTTCGTGGACTACGTCACGCAACTGGTGGGCGAGCAGGTCGCCATGCGCGCCTCGGCCACGCGTATCGCCGTGCACACCACGCTCGACCTGCACCTGCAGCGCGTGGCCCAGGACGTCGTGACCACCGGTGTTGCCGACATCGAGGCGCGGTTCGCCAAACGCGGCGTGAAACGCGGCCCGCTCCAGGCGGCACTCGTGGCTGTCGATCCCCGCTCGGGCGACATCCTCGCGATGGTCGGCGGCCGGTCGTACCAGCGCTCGCAGTACAACAGGGCGACGACGGCGAAACGACAGCCGGGTTCGACCTTCAAGCCGTTCGTGTACCTGGCGGCGTTCGACCTCGCGGCACGGGAAGGCCGGCACGATCTCACGCCGGCCACGGTGCTGTCCGACGAGCCAGCCACGTTCCTGGTGAACGGCGAGGAGTGGTCGCCCCGGAACTACGACGGCGAGTTCGGCGGCGTGATCACCGCTCGGCGCGCGCTCGCACTGTCGCGCAACCTCGCGACCATCCAGATGGCCGAACTGACGGGTCATCAGCACATCGCGTCCCTCTGGCGCAGCATCAAGCCGGGATTCACCGCGAGGCCTTATCCGTCGATCGCCCTCGGCGTCTTCGAAGCCACGCCGCTCGACATGGCGGAGGCGTACACGCTGTTCCCGAATCTCGGTGAGGTCAGGCCGCTCCGCGCCGTCGCCCGGATCGACGTGGACAACGGGACCGCATCGTTGCCCGAGATGGGCCGGCCGCGCCAGGTGACGCAGCCGGCGCCGGCGTTCCTCGTGACCAGCATGATGCGCAGCGTGCTGAACGAAGGCACGGGCGCCAGCGCGCGCGCGGCGGGATTCGCACTGGATGCGGCCGGCAAGAGCGGCACGACCAACGACCTTCGCGACGCCTGGTTCATCGGCTTCACGCCGGAACTGCTGACGGTGGTGTGGGTGGGCCTCGATGACAACACACCCGTCGGACTCAGCGGTTCGCAGGCGGCCCTGCCCATCTGGACGGCGTTCATGAAGCGCGCGCTCGCCGGCCACCGTAACCAGCCGTTCGCCGTGCCGAGTGGCGTGACGTTCGCCGAGATCGACAAGGACACGGGCGGCCGCGCCGGGCCCTTCTGCGAGAAGGTCTTCAACGAGGCGTTCCTCGAAGGCACCGAGCCGAATGCGCTCTGCTACGTCCACATGGGCGTTCCCGGTGGCACGCTCACGAACATGCCGTCGCTGCCCCAGTTCCCTCCACCGCAGCAGATCGCCCTCCCGCCCGTCCCCGAGTAACCGACGTCGGAACACAAGGTCCGGCATTGGCCATTCGGCATTGCCGTATACTGTTCTGTCGTCTCTTCTCTTCGAGGTTGCCCTTTGAAGTACGCCGTTCCCGTCCTCCTCGCCCTCACGCTGGGCATCGCCTGCAACAAGACCGAGTCCAAGGCCGCCGAAGCACAGGCACCTGGTTCGGCGCAGCCGGCTACCGACGCCACCGCGACGCCTGCCGCGGAGGCCCCGGCGCCACCGCCGGTCAAGCCCGTGCCCGACGTTCTGCCAGCCGTCGTCGCGCGCGTGAATGGCAGCGACATCCCGGCCACCGAACTCGAGAAGGCGATTCGCAATCTCGAGGCCAACGTCGGCAACCAGATCCCGGCCGAGCGCCGCAGCGAAATCTATCGCGGCATCCTCGACCAGATCGTCGAGATGCGGTTGCTGGAACAGGAAGCGGCCGCGCGCAACATCAAGGCCACCGACGCCGAGGTGGCGCAGGGCATCGCGCAGATGAAGCAGCAGGCGCCCAACGCCGAGGCATTCGCCCAGGCGCTCGCCGCGCGCAAGATGACCGAAACCGATCTGCGCACCGAGGCGCGGCAGCGGCTCGCGGTCGACAAACTGCTCACGAGTGAAGTCGAGCCCAACGCCGTCGTCACCGACGCCGATATCGCGGACTTCTACAAGAAGAACCCGCAGTTCTTCATGCAGCCCGAGGCCGTGCGCGCCAGCCACATCCTGCTCAAGGCCGACACGCCTGACGCCAAGGCGGCAGCGAAGACAAAAGCCGGCGATCTGCTGAAGCAGATCAAGGGCGGCGCAGACTTCGCGGCCCTCGCCAAGGAGCACTCCAACGACGGCAGTGCGCAAGCCGGCGGCGACCTCGGCTTCTTCCCGCGCGGCCAGATGGTGAAGCCGTTCGAAGACGCCGCGTTCGCGCTCAAGCCAGGCGAAGTGAGCCCCGTCGTGGAGACCGAGTTCGGCTACCACATCATCAAGGGCGCCGAGCACCGCGATGCGCGGACCGTACCGCTCGCCGAAGTGAGCGACCGGATCGCGCAGGCCCTCCGCCAGCAGAAGCAGCAGGAGCTGATGCAGTCCTTCGTCCAGTCGCTCAAGACCAAGGGCAAGGTCGAGATCCTGATGTGACGGGGCCGCGCTGACTCAGCCGAATGCGCGCTCGTAGATTCCCACAATTTCTTCGCGCGTGAGGTTGCGCGGATTGTTGTCGAGAAGCCGACGGACCGTGAGCGCCGACTCGGTGAGTTGCGGGATCGCGTCGCGTGGGATCCCGATAGTGCCGAGACCAGCCGGTAGCCGGCAGGCCCGCGCGAGTGCGTCGAGCGCGTCGAACCCTGCCGCGCCGGCGCCATGGGGGTCGGAGCGCGCGGCGTCGGCCGATGCGGCGCCCAGCGCAACGGCGATTGACGCGTAGCGCGCCGGCGCCGCGTCCAGATTGCAGCGCAACACGTGCGGCAGCATCAGGGCATTGGCCAGACCGTGCCCCACGCGAAACAGACCGCCGAGCGGATACGCGAGCGCGTGCACGGCGGCGGTGTTGACCGGGCCGAGACACAGGCCACCGTACAGGCTGCCCAGCGCCAACGCCTCGCGCGCCGCCAGATCCAGACCGTCGTGGCTCGCGCGCTCGAGGTGCGTGGCAATCAGGCGTACGCCGGCCAGTGCCCACTCGTCCACCATCGGATGCGCGTGCCTGTTGGCATACGCCTCGATACAGTGGGTCAACGCATCGATCCCTGTCGCTGCCGTGATGTCCGGCGGCAGCCCGCACGCCAGCAGCGGATCGATGAACGTGGCATCAGGCACCAGGTGCGGGCTGATCACCGCCAGCTTCAGTTGACGCACGTCGTCGAGGAGGATGGCGTTGGGCGACACCTCGCTGCCCGTTCCGGCCGTCGTGGGGATCAGCGCCAGACGCACGCGTCGCCGGGCGAGCGTACCGGAGCCGAAGATCGCCGAGACGTGGCGAGGATCGTCGAGCATCCCGGCGACGAGTTTCGCCACGTCGAGCGGACTGCCGCCGCCGATGCCCACCACCGTGTCGGCGCGGAACGCGCGCGCGTCGTGCAGCGCGCGTTCGAACGTCGAGACCGTCGGTTCACCACCGATCTCGTTCCAGAGCCGCGTCTCGACACCCCTCGCCTGCAGGGTGTCGACCAGAGGCGCCGCGAGCGCACTTGTCCGTGGACCACTGATGATGGTCACGCGCGCCGCCCCCTCGTCGATGAGATGCGGCGCGCACGCGTCCAGGGCCCCGCTGCCGACGATGAGTCTGCGCGGCTGGACGCACGAGACGACGTGCATCACGACTGATCGTCGAGGGCCGTCACCGCCACAGGCGCCTCTTGCAGGGCGGACGAGGCTGCGGCGGCCTCCTCGAGACGATCGAGGCTGTCGCGCGCCGCGTTGAGGGCATGCTCGGCTCCGTGGCGCAGCGCCGCAATGTCGTTCGTGCAGAACAGGATGTCGACGTTCAGGCCGAGCCAGAAGTCGAAGTCGACCACGCGTCCGGCCGTGGCGACGCACTTGCCGTGGCGACGCGCTGTCGCGACAACCGTCTCGGCCGCCTGCCGCACGGCCGGATGTCCCTGATTGCCGGGATAGCCCAGGCTTGCCGACAGATCCGCCGGGCCCACGAAGGCATCGACACCTGGGACGGCGCACAGTTCGTCGACGCGTTCGAACGCTTCGCGCGTTTCAATCTGGATCATCAGACACAGTTCGTCGTTCAACTGGCGCTGTGCGTCGATCAGGTTGTCGACGATTCCGTAGTGCAACGCGCGCGAGACGCTGAAGAATCCGCGCTCGCCGGCGGGCGCGAAGCGCGCCTGTGCGACGAGTTCCGCGACCGTCTCCGGCGTGTTCACCATCGGCACGTCGATGATGTCCGGGCCGCACTCGGCGGCCTTGAGGACACTTTCGCGACGGCTGTCCGGCACGCGAATCATCGTCAGCATGCCGAGCCCCTGCGCGATGCGCACGAGATCGACGGCCTGGCCGAACGACATCGGTCCGTGTTCCATCTCGACCCACGCCGCCTGATAGCCGATGCGCGCGGCGACCTCGAGAAACACGGGATCGTAGAAGTACGCGGCGACGCCGAGGAGCGGCACGCCCTTGTTCGACTCGAGTCTGCGCTGAAGCCGGTTCATGATGGTGACGTCCCTTTCGTGCGCCGCTGTGCCATCCGCGCCGCCAGCCGCAATGCCGCCATCATGCTCGTGGGGTCCGCGAGATTGCGACCCGCGATATCGAAGGCGGTCCCGTGATCCACTGACGTCCTGACGATCGGGATGCCGAGCGTCACGTTGACCGTGTGTGCGAAATCGAGAAGCTTCATCGGGATGTGACCTTGATCGTGATACATCGCGATCACCACATCCCAACGGCCGCGCCACGCGTCGATGAAGATCGTGTCCGGTGGAAACGGCCCCTCGCACGCGATCCCTTGCGCGCGCGCGGCGGCCATCGCGGGACGAATCGTGTCGTCTTCCTCGCTGCCGAACAGGCCGTGTTCGCTGGCATGCGGGTTCATGCCGCACACGGCCATCCGCGGGTGCTCGAGGCCGAGGCGCCTCATGGCGTCGTGCGCGAGCACGATGGTCCCGAGGACGCGCGACACGCTGGCATCGACCGCGCTGCGGAGCGCGACGTGCGTGGTGACGTGGACGACCGACAGGCGCGCGTTGTGAAGCATCATGCGCGAGTCGTGCACGCCGCAGAGTTCGGCGATGTATTCGGTGTGGCCGGAGAAATGCGAGCCCCCGAGCGCAACGGCTTCCTTGCTGATCGGCGCGGTGACCATCGCATCCGCCATGCCGCGCAGACACTGCTCGGTCGCCTCCCTGACATACGCGACGGCGGCGGCGCCGCCGGACGCATGCATCCGGCCGCTGACGACCGCATGGCCGTTCAGCGCCTCGACGTGATGGATGCGCACGGACTCGCCGTCACCGCCGATCAGCCTGTCGACGGGACTGGCGAGTGCGGCACCCGTGCTCTCGACGACTCCGCGATCGCCAACGATCGTCCAGCGCGCGAGCGGCGCGACCTCCGGGCTGGCGAGCGCCTTCAGGATGACTTCCGGTCCGATCCCCGCGGGGTCGCCGAGCGTGATGGCGATGGTCGGTGGCTGTGCACTACGAACGTTCATGGTGCTCCATCAGGAACCGACGCACACGAAGGAGGCCGTCATCGTCGCCAAAGCCGCCAGCCTTGAGCACGACCGGCCAGGACGACGCGCGAGCCGCTGACAACATACCCCACGGAATGCCAGGCGCGATCTCGCCACCGAGCACGATGTGAGTCCCCCCCAGGGCGCGGCACAATCGCGCGGCCGTGTCGCCACCCGTCATGACCAGCGAGCAGGCACTCGGCGCGACACGCTCGCGCGCGACCAGGAGTTCCGCGAAACGTGCAACAGATGCGGATGGCCCGTCGTGCGGCATGCTGACGCTCACATCGAGGCCAGCCAGAAGAGCCCGCTCGATGACGGGCGTGTCGTCGATGCATGCCACCGCGATGGGCGGCACGTCGTCGGCGAGCCGCTGCTGCTGCGCGATGGTCACCGGGTGCGTGGACCCCACGACGAAGACGATCGACGTCGTTCGCTCGTCCCTCCCGCGGCGAGCCCCGCCCGCCGACCATGCCGCGCGAGACGGCACACTGCCGGCACGCGTCCCATCGCCGCCCGTGCCGATGACATGCCCGGCCAGCGCCTGCGCGAGACCAGCCGCACCAACCCACAACAACGACCCGGGGTCGAACCCGGCGGCGGTCACAGACGCGACGATGGCGTCGAGTGCCGCCTGATCCCGGCTGTCGCACACCAGCACGCGCGCGCCTGAACGCAGGGCCACGGCGACAGAATCCGCTGCAACACTCACGCAACCTGCCAGACCCTCGCCCGTGAGGCGCTCGACGACGTCGATGTCCGGCAATACGCCCCGCCCGCTCGTCTTCAGGACACCGCCGTCCACGATGCGGTGCATCGCCGGGACAGCCGGCGCAACGAGGGCGACCCGCGCGGCCGTGGCGGCCATCACTGCGCCGATCTCGGCGCCCACGGGTCCGCGCAACGTCGAATCGATCTTCTTGAAGATCCACGGTGCCGCCGGCGCCGAACGTCCTCCATGCGGGGAAGGCATCTCCCCGTTGGCCCACGGCGCGTACCGCCTCGCGGCCCCGGCTGCCTGCGTCGCGGCCAGGGACGCAGGAAGGCCGCGCGACTCGGTACTGATCGCGATGACATCGGCGACCGGGCAGTCGGGTGCCCTGACGCCGCCAGCCGCGGATTGGTCGAGCAGCACCATCCCCGACAGTCCGCGCGTGACGAACGCGACGCAGGCATCGGCCGCACCGGTGAGGTCGTCGGCGATGATCACGCCGGACGGGACCTTCAGCAAGTGGGGCGCGTCGCCCTCGACCGCGTTCGCCAGTGACGGCATCAGAACGTGAAGCGCGCACCCACCTGCATCGTGCGCGTGCTGACCGACGTGAGCCGGCCGAAGCGCGAGTTCTCGACGCGCGTCTCGAGCCCGCCGTAGTTGCGCGTGTTCAGTGCGTTGAAGGCATCGAGCCGGATCTGGAACCGATAGTTTCCCCCGAAATGGAAGTTGCGGCTGACGCCGAGATCGAGGTTGTAGCTTGCCGGCCCGCGCACGGCGTTGCGCGACAACGTCCCCGGCCGCGCCTGCGCGCCACTCGCGGTGATGACCGGCACGCGTGCGAACGCCGCGCGATTCAGGTACTGCAGCGTATCGCGCCAGTCGTCGAGCACCAGATCCTGGCCATCGACGCGATCCGGACGCTGGTTCGAGTAGGAGTTGGCCGAATCGCGCACGTTGGAGGCGCCGCCGCTCAGGGCGGCGAAGACGCCAGAGATCTGCCACCCGCCCGAGAGTCCACGCACCAGCGCTCCGCTGCCGATCGACGGCGTCTCGTAGAGGAAGCTGGCGATCAGGCGATGGCGGACGTCGAAGTTCGACGGGCCGTACTCCGCTGCCAGATCACCCGTTTCCTGTGGTTCGCTCTCCAGCAGCAGGTCGCTGCCGCCGTAGCTCATCGCGCGGCCGAGCGTGTAGCCCACACCGAAGCCGACACGGTTCGAGAATCGGCGACGGGCCTGTACCTGCAGCGCGTGATACCGGCTGGTGTTGGTGGCCTCGTAGAACCTGAACTCCGCGAAGCCCGCATGGGGACGCACACCGGTCAGGCGATCGGCGCGATTGATGATCGACACCGTGTTCATGTTCTCCGCCCGGTTGCCGACGTAGCTCGCGTCAACCGCGTAGAGCGATCCGAACGAACGCTCGACGGTCGCGGTCCACTGCGTGCTGTAGGGATTCGGGAAGTCGCTGGCGATCGACGGGTTGCCCCACAGCGCCGACGAACCCTGCACGAGCGGCGACGCCTCTTCGTTGCTCATCGGGTACGCGATGCCGCGCGCCTGAGCCTCGGCACGACTCAACGTGACGCGGAACTGCTGGTCGATCCCGTTCAGCACCAGTTCGACAGGGCCGCCGAACAGCGGATGCGGATTGACGAACACGCCCACGCCGCCGCGGACGACAGTACGGTCGTCGATCGTGTACGCAAACCCGACGCGTGGCGAGACGTTGTTGCGGTCGCTCGTGTAGACGCTGTCGGCGGGCCGGATGGCCCCGGTACCGAACGGATCGTCGCGATTGAACAACCGGCCGTCGCGCTCATCGGGCACCGTGAAGTAGTCATAGCGCAGGCCGACGTTGAGCACCAGCTTCGCGCCGAGCCTGATGTCGTCCTGCACGAAGCCGCCGTACTGCGAGGCGCGAATCTTGAACTCGGCCAGACCGAAGGTGAAGCGCGCCGAGCTCGGGATGTTCGCCAGGAAGTCCGCGACCGAACTGTAGGAGTAGATCGGCGTCTCCAGATTGTCTCGACCCGATTCCTGGCGCAGCATGTTGAAGCCAACCTTCATCGAGTGGCGGCCGCGCGTGGTGGCCACGACCTGGTCGATGCTGAGCGAATCGCCGACCTTGGTGAAGTACTCGCCATCCGACAGATTCATCCCGGATACCCTGCCGTCTGGCACTCCCGTGTAGAACGCCTGATCGGTGCGTTCGATGCTCACCTGATTGATCCCGAGCCGCGTCTCGGACACCCAGGCTGACGCGGCATGCGTGAACGCCAGCGTCCCGGACCGGTTCGTGCCCGACCAGACGCGCGAGTTGGCCTCCACGACGCGCGCATCGATGCGCTCCGGGTTGCCCTGCGAGTAGCGACCGTTGAGGCGGTTCGACGAGGACATCTGGTAGTCGATGCGCGCGGTCATGTGGTCGTCGTTGCGCATGAACGGCCGCAGCGAGATGTAGCGGCCGTTGGTGGCGCCGGCCGCGTACGGCTGGTTGGGCTGCGGGTAGAGATCCATGAGCGCGCGATACGACGGCTGCGCCGCGATCGCCTGCGCCCGAAACTCGGGCGTCGGCACGTCGCCCTGGACGACGCCCTCGCGGTCGGACCTGACGCGCTCGTAGTTGACGAAGAAGAACAGCGTGTTGCGGCGGATGGGGCCGCCGAACGAGCCGCCGCCCTGATTGAATCGCGTCTTCGGCGTCGTCGCGACGAACGGGTTCGATGCGTTGAGATCGTCGCGCTGATGGTTCCAGAACAGGCTGCCGCGCCAGGCGTTGGACCCACCTCGCGTGATGATGTTGATGTTGCCCGCCATCGTACCGCCGTACTCGGCCGAGGCGATGCCCTTGGTGACCGAGATCTGCTCGATGGCTTCCGTGCTCACGCCGTTGATCGTGTTGAAGCCCTGATACGCGCCGACAGACGGCAGTTCCGGATCGCTCGACCCGTTGGTGCCGTCGATCGTCAGGCTCACCGCCGCCGGCGGCAGCCCGTTGATCGCCACGCCACCGTTGCCGGCCAGCGCGACGCCCGGGTTGAGCGCCACGGTGCGCGACCAGTCCCGATTGGCCAGGGGCAGCTCACGCAACTGCTCCGCGGACACGACGCCCTGCTGCTGCGCGTTGGCACGGTTGATGAGTGCCGCGTCGGCCGTCACGCTGACCGTCTCGGTGACGCCGGACACGCCGAGACGAGCGGAGAGCCGCGTCACCTGCCCGGCGGCGAGCACGAGCCCCTGCTGCTCGTAGTCGCCGAACCCGGCAAGCGTCACCGTCAGCGTGTACCTCCCCACCGGGACGAACGTGAGCGTGAACTCACCACGGTCGTTCGAGGTGGTGTGCAGCACGCCGCCTGTCGCCTCGTTGGTCAACGTCACGGCGGCACCAGGCAGTGCCGCATCGGTATTGTCGGTCACCAGCCCGTAGACCGTGGCCGTGGTGACTTGTGCGTGCGCGGGCGCTGCGCCGAACCACGCGCAGAACAGCGCCACCATGATCGCAATCACCGGTCTGCTTCTCATCGCCTTGTCCTCTCTCACCCCCCGCGCGCTAGAACTGCGCGCGGCCCGTTTGCCTGCCTGTCGCATCCCACGTCGTGGCCACGCCGATCGCCTGCATGTCGCGCCACGTCGATTCGCTTCGCTTCGTCCCGTTCGGCCAGAACTGCGTCCATACGCTCGTCCCGTCGCGCCGGTGATCGAGCGTCCACTGCACCGTGCCGTCCTCGCTCCGATAGCGCTCCAGGCCGACCTTGCGGCCCCTGTCGTACGTCGCGCTCCATTGCGTTCCGCCGTTGCGGTACGTCCACGTCTCCTCGCCGTGCAGCACGTACGTGCCGTCGGCCAGTTCGGCCGAACTCCACGTCGCACGTGCGCTCCGCCCGTCTGCGAACCGCTCGTCGTGGGTCTCGGTCCGGCCCACCGCCGGCAGGGCCGGCTGCGTCGCCACGTCGGCATCGGTCACGCCGTCGGCGGGGGCGAGAATCCACGCTTCGTTCAGCGCGAAGTGCAGCGCCTGCCTGTTCATCGACGTGATGAGGTGGATGAGTCCGTTCTGTGACTGGGCCGCAACGGCGTAGCCGAGCGTCGGTCCGCCGAGACGCGCGGCGCGCGCAGGCGTCTCATGGGCTTCGGCGCCGACGAGGCGCTTGATCGTCCACGTCTCGCCCTCGTCATCCGAGAGCGCAACGTAGGCGCCGCGCGGCAACGTGACGCCGGCCGGCCGCGCGCCGGCGTTGTCCTGGAGATCCCCCGCGAAGAACAGCCTGCCGCTCGCGAGTCGCACCAGCGTCGGACGCTGGTTGCTGGCAAGCGCCGGGAACGGCGTCTTGCTGTACTGCCAGGTCCGCCCCCCGTCACGGCTGATCGACCTGGGCATGAAGCCATCGATGTTCGAATTCTTGCCGCCCATGCCGAGCAGCCGTCCGTCCTTCAGCACCGCGAAGGCCGTGTGCCGTCCATTGGTGCGGCCGCCCGGGTCGACCCACGTCCTGCCTTCGTCGCTGCTTGCCCACAGCACCGACTCCGCGTTCACGGCGTCGCTGCCGACGTACATCGTGTTGTCGGGTCCGCGGAAGGCGTTCGTGATCGGCTGCGCCGAGTGGCCGCCGAGCCAGGACGTGAACACCGGGAACTGCGGCACGCTCCACGTGGCACCCGAATCCGTGGACGCGATCGTCTGGAACGGGAAGCCGGAGTCGAGCTGATTCGAGCCCCAGTAGAAGCGCAACGTGCCGTTGTCTGTCGTCAGCATCGGCGCGTGGTCGTTGGCATCGGCGAAGTCGAGGAAGAAGCTCGGCATGTCCCAAGCGTCAGCACCGAAGCGCAGGCGCGTGGCGATGAGCGCGATGTCGGGCCGCGTCTCCGACGACGATGTGTAGTAGATCGCGATGACGTCGCCGTTTGGCGCGACAGTCAGCGCAGGACTGTGCTGGTGCCGGAGCATCGCGGGGTGGAGTCCCGCGATGCGGTGGTGCCCGAGTTCAGCGATGGGCGTGTTCTCCGGCGGGATCGGGAGGAGATGACGCTTGCGGAAGTACGGCGTGCGGGAGGACGGCCCCCGCGATGCGAGCGTGGCGTCCTGCTTCACGGCCTGCTGGAAGAAGGGCAACTCGACGACGCGCGGCGTTGTTCGAGGCGACGACGCGAGCACGACGCGGAATCCGATCGCGTGCTGTCCCTGGTGATTGAGCCTGTCGCGGGTGAAGGCTGCGTACAGCTTCGGACGCGCGCCGTCGGTCGACGCTGACGTCGATGACGGCGCGCCCACACCGGCCGTGGCCTTCAGTGCGGCGGTCGCCACTCGCTGGGCCGGCGGCGGAAAGTCCGGGCCATAGGACGCGCGATTGGCGGAACGTGCGTAGTAGGGCGCGAGCAGATCGAGCCCCCCGCCACGAATCACGCGGGCCCAGCCGCTCGCCGGACCGACGGGATCGGTCTCGTCCTGCGCCGGATAGGCGGCGTACCAGTCGCGCACCCATTCGGCGACGCCGCCGTGGACGTTCCGGACGCCCCACGCATTCGGCGCATCGTCTGACGGCGGCTGCGCGCCGCTCCAGAACGTCGTGGTGGTGCCGGCGCGCGTGGCGTATTCCCACTCGGCTTCAGTGGGGAGTCGGTAGGATTTGCCTTCCTTCTTGCTGAGCCACTCGCAGAACGCCGTGGCCTCGTGCCAGTTGATCCCCGTGACAAAGGGTGTCGCCGGCGCGTCCTGCCCATTCTCGAGCGTGCCTGGAGCCGGAGGGACGTAGTCGGGATCGAATTGCCGGTATTGCTCCAGCGTCACTTCGGTGACGCCGATGTGGAACGGCTGGCTGATGGTGACGCGACGGACCGGTGTCTCGTCCCAGTCGCCGTTGGGCAGGTACTCCAGATCCTTCAGCTTCAGTGCGTCGGGAATCGGGTTCGACTCGCCCATGAGGAACGAGCCCGGCGCAATCCTGACGAGCGCCATGCCAACCGAATTGGTGATGTGTTGGTCGTCGACGGCACGCTGGCCGCGGACGATAGCCGTAGCCGCGATACCTGCCGCGAACAAGGTCAGGACAACGCGCGAGCGCATGAATCCGAGTACCTCCGTGACGTGAGGCACAGACTATGGCCGCTACTGAAAATTTGTCAACTCTATTTTCTAAAAACTATTTCAATTTCCACAACTGGCAGGCTGACGGCTTCAGCGAGTCGCGATCACCGTGCGGCGGGACACGTCCAGGAGCGCATCGACGATCTCCTGCTCACGATCCGGTGTCAGGCGGATCAGCGGACAGATCAGGCTCATCGCCGCGACCACATCGTGGTTCTCGTCAAAGAGCGGCACGCCGTAGCACCCGATGCCCACGACCGATTCCTCGTGTTCCCTGGCCCAACCGCGGTCGCGGATCGCGGCCAGTTCGGCAAGGATGGCCAATCGATCGACCGTCGTCCTCGGCGTGAGGCGGATGAGGCCATAGACCTGCAGGATGCGGTCGACGCGCTCGCGCGGCTGGTACGCGGTGATGGCCTTGGCCATCGAACTGCAGTGCGGCGGCAGCGTCTTGCCGAGGACGTTGGACGCGCGGACGTCCTGTACGGCCTCGATCACGTCGATCACCTGGATACGCTCCCCGAACAGGAACGCGAGACTGGTGGTTTCGTTGAAGCGGTGATTGAGTTCGTCGAGGATCGGATGCATCTGTGCCCGGGTGTCCTCGGCGCGCTGATGCACCTGCCCGCACAGCACCCGGGGTGCGAGCCGGTACGACCCGTCGGCATTGCGGAGCAGGTAGCCGCGACGCTCCAGCGTGGCGAGCACCCGGAACAGTGATGACTCCGGAAAGCCGCTGAGCACCGCGAGTTCGGACAGGCTGAGCGTGGTGTCCGACGCCGGGAAGCACTCGAGCACCGTCAGCGCGCGATCGATTGCCTTGGATTGATACTCCGCGCCGGAGGCAGCCCCCCCCGCCACGTCGACCGGTCGAACCTTGGCGCGGCGGCGACGCCGTACCGGCACTGCGACCGTAGTCTCAGGACCTGCCTTCCCTCGCATCCCATGGACGTTACAGGGAATACAGGGGGGATGTAAAGGCGACTCCGGCAATTCCGAACGCTTTCTTTCAGTACGTCTTTCCAGGCTCCCAGGGAAACGTCGCGCGGGCGGTCTCCCGGCCCGACGCATCCCACGCCGTTGCCGTCCCGACCGCCTCGAGATCGCGCCACGTCGACTCGGTCCGCTTCGCCCCGTTCGGCCAGAAGCGCGTCCACATGGTCGTCCCATCCGCACGATGGTTCGCCGTCCACCGCAGGCCGCCATCCCCGCTCCAGAAGCGCTCGTCACCAACCTTCCGGCCGCGGTCGTAGCGGACCGTCCACTGGGGCCTGCCGCTCCGGTAGAACCAGGTCTCCTCGCCGTGCAGCACGAGTTGCCCGCTGGCCGCCACGGCAACCGTCCAGCGCGCACGAACGGCACCGCCATCCGGATAGCGCTCTTCGCGCGTCTCCAGCGCCCCGATCGACGGCGGGTCCGGCTGCGTGCGGACGTCGAGCGACACATCCGCATCAGGCGCGGCCGTGAGCCACGCTTCGTTGAAGGCGAAATGCAGCGCGTGGGGGTTGCGTGACGTGATCAAGTGGATCAGGCCGTCCGGCCCCTGCGTCGCCACCGCATAGCCGAGCGTCGAGCCCGCCATCCGCGCCGCCCGGGCCGTCTCCTCGTTCGGCTCCGTGCCCGGCAGGCGCTTGGCCGTCCACGTCGCCCCGTCATCGTCGGACCACGCCACGTACGATCCCCTGCCCGTCAACGGCACGCCGCCCTGGCTCGCGATCGCAAGTCCCGCCGGTTGCTCGCCGGTACTCGACTGCAGGTCGCCGGCAAAGAACAGACGGCCACTCTTCAGCTTCACCAGAGTCGGACGCTGAACCGACGCGAGCGGGGGAAACGGTGTCTTCCCGTACTGCCATGTCCTGCCGCCATCGCTCGACAGCGAGCGCGGCATGTAGCCATCGGTCTGCGAGTTCTTGCCGCCCATCCCGAGGATGCGCCCGTCGCTCAGCAGGGCGAAGGCCGTGTGGCGTCCGTTCGTGCGCCCGCCCGGGTCGCGCCATGTCCTGCCGTTGTCGGGGCTCATCCAGAGGACCGATTCCGCGTTGGCGCCGTCGGCAGCCACGAACCATTCGCCGTTCCTGCCGCGAAACGCGTTGGTGATGGGCTGCGCCGAGTACCCCCCGACAAACGTCGTGAACACCGGGAAGTGCGCCGCGCTCCACGTCGCGCCGGAATCGGTCGACTCGATCCAGTTGAACGGGAAGCCGGATTCGAGCCGGTTCGAGCCCCAGAACAGCCGCACCGTGCCGCCGTCGGTCCACAACATCGGCGACGCGTCGTTCGCGTCGGCGAAGTCGATCAACAGATTCGGCATGTCCCACTCGTCGGCACCGGCGCGCAGGCGACTCGCCATGATGGCGACGTCAGGGGTCGTCTCCGAGACGGCGGTGAAGTAGGCCGCGATCACGTCGCCGTTTGGTGCCACCGTCAGACCCGGACTGTGGTTGTGACGCAGGAGGCCCGGGTCGAGACCAGCCGTGCGCACGTCCTCCAGCCGATCCGGTGGAATGTGCTCGGGCGGCCGCGGCAACAGTCGGCGTTTGCGGAAGTACGGCACAGCGGCGCGAGGGCCGCGCGTGACGTCCTGCGTGCCCTGCTTCACCGTCTGCTGAAAGAACGGTGCCTCCACCTGCCGCGGTGACGTCGTCAGGCGATCGGCCGCGACGACACGGAATCCGATCGAGTGACGTCCCTGGCGATTCAGCGTGGTGCGCGTGAACGAGGCGTACAACTCCGGCTTCGCGCCGTCCGAGGACGTCGATGTCGTGGCCCCGCGTGTACCGGAGGCGTCCAGCGTCTCGAGCGCCTCGCGTGCGGCGCGCGACGGGAAGTCCGGTGCAAAGCTGGCGCGATTGGCGGATCGCGAGAAGTACGGTGCATCGAGATCGATGCCACCGCCGCGAATCACCCTGCCGAGGCCTGATGCCGGTCCGACGGGATCGACCTGGTCGGCAGCCGGATACTCCCCGTGCCAGTCGTGCACCCATTCCGCAGGCGCACGGTGCATGTTCTTCACGCCCCACGCGTTGGTGGTGTTCACCTGAGGGTACGCGTCGCCCGACGAGAACAGCGTCGTGGTGCCCGCGCGCGCGGCGTATTCCCACTCGGCTTCCGTCGGCAGTCGATACGTGCGCCCGTCCTTCTTCGACAGCCATTCGCAGAACGCCTGTGCGTCGTACCAACTGATGCCCGTCACGTATGGCGAATCCGGCAGCGATGTCCCGATGGCCGCCTGGACCGCGCGGAACTGTTCGACGGTGACCTCGGTCTCGGCGATGTAGAACGGCCTGGTCAGCGTGACCCTGTGCAGCGGACGTTCGTCCCAATCGCCATGGCTCGCGTACGGCATCTCCTTCGGTAACAGTTCGGCGGGTACCGTGCCGCTTTCGCCCATCACGAACGAGCCGGGTTCGATCCGCACGAGCCGCATGCCGAGGCTGTTGGTGATCACCGCGTGCGTGTCCTGGATCGTTGCCGCCGACGCCGCACGCGGCGTGTCGCCGGACGCCGCGACGGCCAGGAGTACAGCGGCGGCCACCGCCGCCCGCCGCGCTCCGCCGATCGTCCTGCTCGCGATATAGCCGACGCCGAACATGATCGCGTTCGACAGGATGCCGATGGTGAGGCTGTTCCAGCGGAAGTTGAAGCCGAGATCGACGCCGAGCGGCCCCGTGATCACCGCCCAGACGACAAACAGCAGGCACGCGACGATGCCGGTGTACGCGCCCGAACGGGTGGCACCCGGTACGAAGAACCCGAGTGCGAAGAGTCCGAGCATGCCGCCGGCCAGAATCATCGACAGCGTCACGAAGATCTCGTAGATGGCGCGCCCGCGTTGCGTGGCCAGGAACGCGGCGACACCCATGGCGGCAACGCCGGTGATCAGCACCATGCTCCGGCCGAACACCAGTCGTGCGCGATCGCTCGACGTGGGCTGCGCGCGAGCGTAGAGATCCGCGGTGGCCGACGTCGCGACAGCGTTGAGGTCCGCACTCACCGACGAATTCGCGGCCGCGAAGATCGCGGCAAGCAGCAACCCGACGAGACCCGCCGGCAGATAGGTCACGATGAAGTACGGCACGATGTCGTCGGGCCGCGCCGCGACGCTCGGCGGCAGCGGCACGTCCATCAGGCGGAAGAAGGCCCACAGGCTCGATCCGATCAGGAAGAACGTGCCCCACACCACGAACGAGCCCATCGCCCCGACAAAGACGCCGCGACGCGCATCGGCGTCCGAGCGCGCGACGAGATAGCGCTGGACCATGTTCTGTTCCGTGCCGTAGGAACGGCCGAAGTGGATGAGGCCGGCAAGGGCGAGCAGCCATCCCGTGCCGCGAGCGCCGTTGTCGAACGCACCGGCATCGAGTGACCCGCCGCCAAAACTGAAACGGCCGCCCTCATAGGCGGTCGACAGCACGGCCGCCGGACCGCCTGGCGGCAGGAACAGGACGATCGCGAGGATGACGAGCGCACCGGCGAAGAGAATCACCCCCTGCGCCACGTCGGTCCAGATGACGGCCTCGACGCCGCCGACGACCGTGTAGCTGAGCGTGAACCCGCCGAGCGCGAGGAGAACCCAGTAGAGATTCCAACCGGTCATCACTTCGACGGCCACGGCAGTGAGAAGCATCGTGAACCCGAGATCGACGACCCGCAGCACCATGAAGCTCACCGCGCCATAGAGACGCGCCGCGAGCCCGAACCGTTGCTCCAGGTACTCATAGCTGCTCATGCCGATCACGCGCCGGTAGAAGGGCACGACGACGGCCATCACGAAGAGCAGGATGAACGGCACCATCAGGTTGGGGATCATCAGGCGCCAGCCATCGTGGAACGCCGTGCCCGGCAGCGCGACGAAGCTGACGCTGCTGATGATCGTGCCGATGAGCGAGAAGCCGACAACCCACCCCGGCATGCGACGTCCCGCAAGAAAGTAGGCCTCCGTCGTACTCTGGCCGCGGGCCGTACGAAAGCCGACGTAGGCGATGGCCGCGATGTACAGGAGAACGACGGCGTAGTCGAGCAGGTGCAGTCGATGCATGCGAATCCGTGATGTGTGGCGATTGAGGCACGAAAGCTACCACACACTATTGAAAATACAAATTGACAATTTTCACTATGCCATCTAGCGTCCGGTCCGTGTCCGAGAAAACCAGATATCCCCTGCGCGGCATCGTGGTCAGCCTGAACACCCCGTTCGATGCCGATGGCCGGATCGACTTCGGGTCGCTGGAGCGGCTGGTCGAGTGGCACCTGCGGTGCGGTGCGGTGGGGTTCCTCACGCCGGCCCGCGCCGCCGAAGTGGACGCGCTGACGCTGGACGAACGCCTCGCGATCATCGAGCGCGTCAGCGCGCAGGTGCGCGGTCGCGCGGAACTCGTCGCCTGCGCAACGTCTGTGGTCGGGTCCAACGCGGACGGGACCGTTGCTGCCGACACGCGCGCCATCGCCGAAGCGGCCGCCAGGCTCGGCTGCGAGGGCGTGCTCGCCGAGATCCCACCGGCACGCCGCGCCGCTCGGGATGGCATGCGCCACGTGGTCGACGCGCTCGCCGCGACCGGCCCGCCGATGGTGATGATTCAGGATCTGGATTGGGGGACGTCTGGTCTCCCGGTCGACGTCATCGCCGACACCTTCGAGCGCGTGCCCGCATTTCGGTGCCTGAAGGTGGAAGTGGTGCCAGCGGGGCCCAAGTACACGGCCGTGCTCGAGGCCACGCGCGGGCGGCTGCATGTTTCGGGCGGCTGGGCTGCCGATCAGATGATCGAAGCCCTCGATCGCGGCGTGGACGTGTTCATGCCGACGGCGATGACGGGCATCTACCGGATGATCTACCAGGCCCACGAGGCCGGCGATCGGGCGACGGCACGGCAGTGGTTCAGCCGCATCCTGCCGGTGCTGGCCTTCACGCGTCAGCATCTCGACGTGTCGATCCAGTTCTACAAGCGCCTGTATCACCGCCGCGGCATCTTCACGACACCCGCGGTGCGCAACCGCACCGTGGCCTACGACGCGTTCCACGCGCGGTATGGTGAAGAATTGCTCGGCCTGCTGGATGCGGTCGAACGCGACGCCGGCTTGATCGAGCAGGACCCGGGTGTCACCTCGCCCCGGCACCTGCACGGCGAGTGAAAACCATGAGCATCACCCGTCTCTCAGCGCCGAAGACCATGCTCGTCGCGGGTGCCGCCTGGCTGGTCCTGACCCTCGGCGCGCCGACCGCCACGTCGCAGGTGGCGGCGCAACTGCCCAACATCATCTTCATCCTGGCCGACGACCTCGGGTACGGCGATCTGGGTGTGCACGGTCAGACACGCATCGCGACGCCGAACATCGACAGCCTGGCAGCAGAAGGTCTCCGCTTCACACAGGCCTATTCCGGAAGTCCGGTCTGCGCCCCGTCGCGCGCCGCGCTCATGACCGGACGACACACGGGCCACGCGCGCATTCGCGACAACCGGGGCGTGCGGGGCCGCGTCTCCCTGCAACCGGACGATGTGACGGTGGCGGAGGTCTTGAAGCAGGCCGGTTATCGCACTGGCATCGTCGGCAAATGGGGCCTCGGCGAAGCCGGCACACGCGGCACGCCGAACCTCCAGGGGTTCGACGAGTGGCTCGGCTACCTGAATCAGGATCACGCCCTGCGGTTCTACCCTGAGGTGTTGTGGCGCAATACCGGCCAGATCTTTCCGGATCGGAACCAGGGCGGCCGGCACGAGAGCTACTCGCACGACCTGTTCACCACGCACGCGCTCGAGTTCATCGAGCAGCACGCCTCGGCGCCGTTCTTCCTCTACGCCGCGTACACGTTGCCGCACGCAGACAGTGAGATGAGCCGCCACACGGGAGATGGCTATGTCGTGCCCGACTATGGCCCCTACGCGGATCGGGACTGGCCCACGCCCGACAAGGGCTACGCGGCGATGGTGTCACGCCTCGATCGCGATGTCGGCCGCATCGTCGACGAGGTGAAGCGGCTCGGCATCGATCGGCAGACGTTGATCGTCTTCGCGAGCGACAACGGTCCGGCGAGCGAGGGGTCACACACACCGGAGTTCTTCGGGAGCCGCGGCCCCTTCCGTGGCATGAAGCAGTCTCTCTACGAAGGCGGCATCCATGTGCCCTTCATCGTGCGATGGCCCGGGCGCATCGCGCCGGGACGCGTGAGCGACCGCCTCGTCGCCTTCTGGGATTTTCTGCCGACCGTGGCGAGTCTCGCGCATCTGCCGACGCCTCGCGACATCGATGGCGTCTCGTTTGTCGACGCCTTGATGGACGAGACTCCGACTACCAGGCCCGGCTACTTGTACTGGGAGATGTACGCACACGACACAACCGGGCAGGCCGTGCGTCTGGACCGATGGAAGGGCGTGCGTTTCGCGCCGGATGCTCCGTTGGAGTTGTACGATCTGCACGAAGATGCGGGCGAACAGCGCAATCTCGCCTCCATGCATCCCGAGATAGTCGAGCGCATGCGGACGATCATGACGGAGGCCCGAACCGATTCCCCGGATTTCCCCTTCGAGCGATGAACGCTGGTCCAGCATGCATGGGCCGTGGCGGCTCCTGCACACCCGAGCCCTCGGCCGTGAGCCCTCAGCCGCAAGGATTCCGTCATGTCGTTTGGCCGTCACTGGCTCGCCGAGTTCCCGCTCGATCCCGCCATCGCGTATCTGAATCACGGCACCGTTGGCGTGACGCCACGCCGGGTGCTCGCCGAGCAGCAGGCGATTCGCGACCAGATCGAGCGGCGTCCCAGTGAATACCTCCTTCGCGAACTGACGTCGCCGCTCACGTCCGTCGGGCCGTCGCGCCATGGCGTTCCGCGCCTCCGGGAGGCCGCGGAGACCGTGGCGACGTGGTTCGGTGCGCACGGCGACGATCTCGTGTTCGTCGACAACGCGACGACGGGCGTCAACGCCGTGCTGCGTTCGTTCCCGCTCGCGCCGGGCGACGAGCTGCTCCTCACCGACCTCGGCTACGGTGCCGTGGCCAACACGGCGCGCTTCGCGGCGCGCGAGCGCGGCGCCGACGTGCGCGTTGTCACGACGCCCTGGCCGTGGCGCGTCGACGACCTGGCCGAGGCGATCGTCGAGGCTGTCGGTCCGCGCACGCGGCTTGCCGTGATCGATCACGTCACGCCGGAATCCGCGCTGGTCCTGCCCGTGGCCCGCATCGCCGCAGGCCTGAAGGCGAAGGGGGTGGCGGTGCTCGTCGATGGTGCGCACGCGCCGGGCGCGTTCGGCGTCGACATCCCCTCGCTCGGCGTCGACTGGTACGTCGGCAACCTGCACAAGTGGATGTGGGTGCCGCGCGCCAGCGGCATCCTGTGGACCGCGCCGGAGCGACAGGCCGGGCTGCACCCTGTCGTGATCTCATGGGGACTCGACGAGTCGTTCACGACGACGTTCGATCTGCAGGGCACGCGGGACCCCTCGCCGCATCTGTCGGCACCGGCGGCGATGGCGCTGTTCGAGGAATGGGGGACGCAGGCCGTGCGTGACTACAACCACGCGCTGGCCATGCAGGCCGCCAGGCACGTCGCCGAGCGCTGGGACGTCGCGTTCGACACGCCGGAGGCGCTGATAGGCACGATGGTCAACGTCGGTCTGCCCGCCGCCCTCGGCTCGACGCGCGAAGACGCCGGCCGGCTGCGCGACGCCCTGCTGTTCGAAGACGGCATCGAGATCCCCATCCACGCCGCCCAGGGCCACCTCCGTGCGCGCATCTCGACCCAGATCTACAACGACATGGACGACATCGAGCGCTTCGCCCGGGCCGTTCTCGCACGCCGCCCCTGACGGTCCGGTGCGAATGCGCGGGCCGGGCTTGCCCGGCCCTCCACCTCGCCGGCCTGCTATACTCCAGTGGTTGGCACTCTGTGTCCTCGACTGCTAATGGTGAACTCCTCTCGAGCGAGCGGGCTGCCGGCCCACGTGCCGGAGCGCTACCAGCGCCTGCTGGCCACGCTGGTGCGCGCCTACATCGAGCGCGGTGAACCTGTCTCGTCGCTCTGGCTGGCGCGTGAGAGCGGGCTCGACGTGTCGTCGGCCACGGTGCGCAGCGTGCTCGCGCGCCTCGAAGAACTCGGTTTCGTCCGTCAGCCGCACACCTCGGCCGGGCGCATCCCCACCGATCAGGGCTATCGCTTCTACGTGGACGTGCTGCTCCACAGCCGTCGTCCGTCGCGCGCCGTCTCCGAGCTCGAAGGCCGCCTCAGGCGCGCCGGGGGCATCGGCGAGCTGCTCGAGAACGTCTCTCAGGAGCTCTCGCGCGCGTCGCATCACATGGGGTTCGCGATCGCCCCGGGCGGTCAGGAGGCAACCCTCAAGCACATGGACCTCGTGGCGCTCGACGCGCGACGCGTGCTCGTGGTGGTCATCACGGGGTCCGGACAGCTCACGCACAAGGTGGTCGAAGTCGCTGACCCCGTGCAGCCGTCCGAACTGTCGCAGGCCGCCAACTACCTGAACGCGGAGTTCGCCGGGCTGCCGATCGCCGAGGTCCGTGAGCACATCGTGCAGCGGCTCGGTGAGGACCGCGCACTCTACGATCGCCTGCTCGCCCGCGCGCTGCGCCTCGCGTCGGACACGCTGGGCGACGTCGCTACTGAGACGCAGTTCTTCGCGCACGGCACCCCCTCGCTCCTCGAGGACGGCATGGCAGACGATGTGCGCGTGCCGGTGGCGACACTGCGCGCGCTGCTCGCGATGATGGAGGAGAAGCACCGCCTGGTGCAGATCCTCAGCGAATACCTGGACGGGCCCGGGCTCACCGTGGTGATCGGCACCGAACACACAGAGCCCGGCCTGCAGAACCTGAGCCTCGTGGCATCGACGTACTCCGACAGCGGACGTCAGGGCCTGGTCGGCGTGATCGGCCCGACACGCATGCGGTACTCCCGATCCATCGCCGCCGTCGACAGCGCATCGCGCGCCGTCACGCGCGTGCTGATCGGCGATGCAGCGAGCGGAGACGCTTCATGAACGACACGCACCTGGACCCCTCGCTGACCGACGCCGCAGGTACGCCCGGCGCGGACGCCACCGAACTGGAAACGCTGCGCCGCGAGCGCGACGACGCGCAGGATCGCCTCCTGCGCCTGCAGGCAGAGTTCGACAACTACCGCAAGCGCATGGAACGTGAGCGGCGTGAACTGGGCGATCACGTCACCGTGGAACTGCTCACGGAGTTCCTGCCCGTGATCGACGACATGGAGCGCGCGCTCGACGCGGCGGCGGCGGCATCCGATGCATCGCTCGCGAGTCACCGCGAAGGGCTCGGGCTGATCCAGAAGCAGTTCCTCGATCTCCTGCGGCGCCGCCAGGTGGTGCCGATCGACGCCCTCGGCAGCGACTTCGATCCGAACGTCCATCAGGCAGTGGGCCAGGACGTGAGCGCGGACCATCGCGAGGGTGAGGTACTCGAGGAACTGCGTCGCGGGTACCGGCTGGGCGAGCGCCTGCTGCGGCCGTCGATGGTGCGGGTGGCCACGCGTGGCTGAACGCGACTACTACGAGGTGCTCGGCGTGCCCAGGGACGCGTCCGAGCGGGATCTCAAGAGCGCGTATCGCAAGCTGGCGCTCCAGTACCATCCCGATCGCAACCCCGGCGATCACACGGCCGAAGAGAAGTTCAAGGAGGCCGCGCAGGCCTTCGCCGTGCTCGGCGACGCAGACAAGCGTGCCGCCTACGATCGCTACGGTCACGCCGGCGTGGGCAACGGCGGTCCGCAGTTCGACCCGAGCACGTTCTCCGATTTCGGCGACCTGTTCAGCGGCCTCGGCGACGCGTTCGGATTCGGCGACATCTTCGGCGGCGGCCGCCGTCGCGGCGGTCCCCGGCGCGGCTCAGACCTCCGCTACGACCTCGAGATCACGTTCGAGCAGGCGGCGCGCGGCCACGAGATGCAGTTGCAGATCCCGCGCGAAGAAACGTGCGAGACCTGTCAGGGGTCGGGCGCGGCGGCCGGCACGTCGCCCGAGTCGTGCGGCCAGTGTGGCGGGTCTGGACAACTGCGCTACCAGCAGGGGTTCTTCACCGTGGCACGGCCGTGCGGCAACTGCCGCGGCACGGGGCGCGTGATCGCCTCACCGTGCGGCACGTGCCGTGGCGCCGGCCGCGTGACGCGTGAACGAAAGCTGACGGTTCGCATCCCGGCTGGCGTGGCGACCGGTCAGCGCATGCGCATCGGCGGTGAAGGCGAACACGGCACGGGCGGGGGCCCCCAGGGCGACCTCTACGTCGTCTTTCACGTCGCCGAACATGAGTTCTTCCAGCGCGATGGCGACGACCTGCACTGCGAAATCCCGCTGCAGTTCACGACGCTCGCGCTCGGCGGAACGGTCAACGTGCCCACGCTCGACGGCACGCACGCGCTCGACGTCCCCGAAGGCACGCAGCCCGGTGCGCGCATCCGCGTACGCGGCAAGGGCATGCCCAACGTCTCCGGTCGCGGGCATGGCGATCTGCACGTGACGATCGCCGTCCAGGTGCCGAAGAAGCCGTCGCGCGAGCTGCGCGAGGCACTCGACGCGCTGCGCGCCGTCCTGCCCGCAGACACCGGCCAGGCCCGCACGACCGATCGCGCCGACGAGGAGAAGCCCTTCTTCGAGCGCGTGAAGGACATGTTCGGCTAGGCCGGACGTTCGCTGCATGACTTCGCGCACGTGGCCGCTGCTGCGGCTCGACTTCCCCGCTCCACTCGACGATGAGACGAACCAGCGCCTCCTGGTCGACATCGACGACTGCGGCTCGTCGGCGCTCGACCAGGACGACTCGGGCGTCACGCTCTACTTCAACGACGCGGCCGATCGCGATGCGGCCGTCGATCTGCTCACGGCCGCGGACTGGACGTCGCTGGCCACGCTCACGACCGACGATGTACCGGATGAGGGATGGGCGGCGCGTTCGCAGGCGGATCTGCCGGCGGTTCGCGTCGGGCGGATCGTCGTCGCTCCACCCTGGGATTCACCCGACGCAGACGTGCGGGCCTCGTCGATCGTGATCGACGTGGAGCCGTCGACGGGCTTCGGCACGGGTCACCACCAATCGACACGCCTGTGCCTCCGTGCGCTGCAGGGCCTCGACCTGGCGAACGCTCGCGTACTCGACATCGGTACCGGTTCAGGCGTCCTTGCCGTGGCGGCCGCGAAGCTCGGCGCCGCGACGGCGCTGGGTATCGACAACGATCCCGACGCAATCGAAGCCGCCGAAGACACGCTCCGCCGCAATGGCATCGCCTCCGGGGACGCGTCATCGTCCAGCGTGCGCGTGGAATGTCGCGGACTGGACGACGCGACGCTGTTGCCGGCAGACGTGGTGTGCGCGAACCTGACGGGGACGCTGCTTCGCCAGCAGGGCGCGCGCGTGCAGCGCCTCATCGCGGACGGCGGATGTGCCGTGCTCAGCGGCTTCACCGAGGACGAGGCGCCGTGGGTGCGCGAGACGTTCGACGCGTGCGACGTCGAGTCGACGCTCGACGAGGAGTTCTGGGTCGCTTACGTGATGCGACGGCGTGCCGCGACATACCAGGCATGACGCACCACTGACAACGCCGCGAGCGCCACGTGCTCGGCGCGCAGCGTCACCGGCGCGATCGTCCATGGCTGCCACCCTGCGGCCCTGGCCGCCTCCATTTCCCCGGCGGCCCATCCTCCTTCGGGTCCGATGGCCAGACATGTGGCAACGGGCAGGATCGGCTCCTCCGCGGGCTCACCACCGGCCGGCGGTTCGGTAAGCCACAGCTTCACGCTCGTCGCGGCCGGCGGCTCACGCAGCACGTCCTCGATCGTCGTCACCGATGCCAGGTGCGGCAGCACGGCGCGGCCGCATTGCTTGGCGGCGGCGATCGCCACGCGGTGCCAGCGGTCCATCACCGCATCGGCCGCTCGCGCGGGCACGTTGGTCCGGCTGGTCACGACAGGCCACACGCCCGTCGCGCCGAGCACCGTGGCGTCGCGAATCACCGCGTCCATGGCGTCGCCCTTCAACAGGCCCTGTATGACAATGAGCGGCGCCGGAGCCTCTGGTGCCGCGTCGCGCGCGTCGCCGGGTGTCACGACACTCGACGTCGCGTGCGCGCGAGTCACCGTCGCCGCGCGCAGCGTGCCGCGCCCATCGAACACCTCGATCGCGTCGCCCTCGCGCAGTCGCAGCACGCGCGCGAGATGCTGGCTCTCGCCGGGTGGGAGCGTCACCTCCGCGGACGCGGACGTCAGATCGGGTGCGAAGAATCTGTGGGGCACGGCATATACTCAGCCCTCGGCATGCTCTTCAAGGGCCAGACGCTCGGCAAGTATCGCATCCTCTCTCCACTGGGAAGCGGTGGCTTCGGCACGGTCTACCTCGCGCGCGATACGTGGCTGGACAAGCAGGTCGCCATCAAGGTGCCGCACCGGCAGGGGCTGGACTTCTCGGAACTCCTGCGCGAACCGCGCCTCCTGGCCAGCGTCAACCACCCCAACATCGTCGCCATCACGACGGCCGAGAAGCAGGACGATGTCTTCTTCATCGTGATGGAGTACGTGGCGGGTGAAACGCTCGAAGGCGTGCTGGAACGCGACGGTGCGCTCGACCTGCCGCGCGCGCTCGACTACACGGTGCAGATCGGCAACGCCGTCGACCACGCGCACAAGCAGGGTGTGATTCACCGCGACCTGCGGCCCGCCAACGTGCTCGTCTCCGAGAGCGGGATGCTGAAAGTCGCAGACTTCGGCACGTCGCGGTTCCTGGAGATCGCCGCGCACGGCACGACGGTGATCGGCAGCCCGGCGTTCATGGCACCGGAGCAGTTCCAGGGCAAGGCCGTGTTCGCGTCCGACATCTACTCGGTGGGCATCACGATGTACCAGATGCTCACGGGGGAACTGCCCTACGATCCGCCTCCGCCGTCGGCGCTGCACAAGCTCATGACGGGCGAACTGGTGTCGCCGCCGCGCACGCGTAACCCCGTGATTCCGCGTCGCCTGAACGACATCGTGATGAAGGCGCTCGCCCCGCTGGTGGTCGACCGCTATGCGCGCGCGGCGGACCTGCTCGACGACCTGCTCGCGGCCAAGTCCGTGATCCTCGGCACGCCGGGCCCACGCGCCATCGCCGATCTGGGCCTCGACGAGGCGGGTCGCCCCGCGCGTCCCGCCGTTCCCCCACCGCCACGCGCCGTGAAGTACCAGGACCGCGAAGCCGCGCGCAACTGCTGGCATTGCCGTCGTCCGCTGCACAACCTCGCCGCACGGTGTCCGTTCTGCGGCGAACAACAATAGGAGAAAGGGCCGGGCCCTTTGTCCACCGTAGCCCGCAGGGCGAAGGTGGAAGCCGGCCCGTCGTCGGCCATCGGAATGCGCACCTGCCGGCAGCGTGTCCCGCATGCGCTCCACTTACACGTCACGCGTGAACAACACGGGCGCGGGCCTGAGACCTGTCGAGCTTGACGAGTTGTATGCGGCCGTGCAAGACTCCTCCCGCTCACAAACTATTGAAGGGTGGCTATGGCATTCGTGCGACATGTCGCGCTTTGCGTAGTTGCTGTCGGCTTGATGTTGTTGGCACCGAAGTTGGCTGATGCCCAAGGGATTCAGACGTGCATTGGCAACAACTATCTGTGCTCGCCAACAGCATACGACCAGTGCCCTCCTTATTCCTCGTGGACATGCTACCGGAGACAATGCTGGGGCCCTGCAGGGCCACCGTGCAGCACGGAGACCTGCCAAGGCTGTCCGGACTGCGCGGAGTATTCAGCCTACTGCAACTGCGGAGGAGGAGAGTATATCTATGCGTGGGGATGCCACTTCGACACTTGGTGTGTCCCGTGTACGGACGTCCGCGGCCCCACTGCTCTGCTGCCTGGCGCTGGTGCTTGGGTGCGTGATTGCACTCCAAGGCGCCCAGCCTACGCCTCCATCGACTTCAACGCTCCGCGAACTCTGGGTAACGAGTCTCGGATCGGCGAATCCGTCCGGTCACTACCGCTATTCCCTCTGCAGTGACGGCGGTGTGGTCGCCTTTGCGCCACCGGGGTATGTCTTCCTCCTTGGCCCGGACGGTGCCGTCACGCACCAGAGAGCCTCGACAGGTCTGCAACCGGTGGCCAGCATGCACTGCCTGGATGAGGCCGTGCTGCTGACGAGGGTCACGTCCAGCGGGCTCCCGGAGATCGTGCGCCTGTCCAGACTCGACCTGGAGGAACTCGAGCGCGTGCCGATTCGAGGGGACGGCACTGAAGTCATCGCCGGCTCTGCCGCTCTCGACGGCGAACTGTGGCTCGTGCTGGCCGATCCGACGAAAGGCATGCTCGCCCAGGTGAGCGCAGGCACTGTCGTTCGCCGAATCGGAATGGCGCTACCACGCTTGGGTCGTCCGTTTGGCAATACCGCGATCGTCGCGCCGCTCTTCAAGCGGAAGGTCGACGAGAGATACGTCTTCCTTCAGACAACTGACTATTCGGTGCTCGAGTTCGATGGGGCAGGACTGCTGATGCGGCTCTGGCGCCGGGATGATTCCGACTTCAAGGTTCCTCTCGCACCGCCTGTCCCTGGCGCGGTGGCAGAGGACTCGACCGTCATCGGTGCGGCAATGGCGGACTCGGGGCTCCTGGCCGTCCAGGTGAACAAGCGAGGACCAACTCGAGGCCAGAGTTACGTGGAGGTACTGAACCCGGACTACTCGCTGCGTCACACGTTGACGCTCCCAAGGAAGGGCTTCCTGTTCGGTATGGACGAGGCGGGAGCGTTCTACTTTTCTCACGCCAACCCTGGGGGCCACGTCATCTGGAAAGGAACACCGCAGTAGCGCACAGAGTCCCGATAGGCCAAGCCACTGGCGCACAGGGTTAACTACTGAGCACCGGGGACTTCCGACAGCTTCACGGCGGTGCCGTTGCGGGCCTTGCTGATGTCGGCGGCTTCCATGAAGGCCAGGGTTTCGACCGTCTCTTCGGGCGTCACCGGCGGCACGCCTGTCTCGAAGAACGCGATGACGCGCTTCACGAGGCCGTAATACCCGCTGCGGCGCTTCGCACCGCCAGGCAGCGGCATCTCCGACGTCATCGTCACCACGTCGCCCGTGCCGAACACGGTGTGGCCGTAAGTGCCGTACTTACCTCCGCGCACGCCGCGCACGATGCCCACTCGACCATCACTCCACGTGCCGACGACCACGTCGGTGTCCGCCGTGTGGGTGCGGCTCACCGAGACGCAGCCGGGTCCCATGAGCTGATACAGCGTCTCCACCGCGTGCACGCCATACCAGTACAGGTCCGGGTGGTGCGGTTCGAGCGACGCGGGCCCGTACGTCGTGGCGCCGAGGATCGTGCCGACCTTCGGATCCTCGCGCAGCATCAGCACGTCTTCCACGAACCGCCGCGACGAGGCGCTGAACACCGGCACGCCGGCCGCCTTCGCGAGCCTGACGATCTCGGCCCCTTCCTTCGTGCTGGCCGCCATCGGCTTGTCGATGAAGAGCGGCTTGCGCGCGGCGATCACGGGCCTGGCCTGCGTCAGGTGGACACGCGCGTCGACGCTCGTGAGCATCACCACGTCCACCTTCGGGAGCATCGCCTCGATCGTGTCGACGATCTCGATCTTCCACTTGTCGCGCAGTTCCGCGGTGAACTTGTCCACGCGCGTCGCGCTGGCCTCGACGTCGGGGCTCCCGCCCTTGAACGCCGCGACCACACGCGCGCCGGGCACGTGATCTGGATGCGCCGGATCGTTCAGCACCGCCGTGAATGCGGTGACGTGCGACGTGTCGAGCCCGATGAGTCCGACGCGCAGCACCTTGCCCGTGGCGGCCTGCGCGCCAGCCCCCGCCGATTCGTCGGCGCGTGCTGGAGATCCCGTGACGGCCAGCGCACCGACCAACAGCGCGCCGAAGAAGGAAAAGCGGAGTAGTGACATTGCGATGCCGAATGCCGAATGCCGAATGCCGAAAACCAGGGCCCGGGCCGTGAGCCTTTGCCCTTAGCCGTGAGCCGTAAGCCGATAGTGACACCCTACGTGAACATGTACGGATAGCGCTGCGGGCGCGACACCCACCCGTTGGCCTCATCGTCGTTCCTGAAGCGTTCGCGGGTCGGATCCCAGTGCAGCGTGCGGCCGGCGCGCATGGCCATGTGATGGAGCAGGCACGCGGTGCAGGAGCGATGCCCCACTTCCACGGGGGCGATCGGAAGCTGGCGCGTGCGGATCGCCTCGAGCCAGTTGCCGTGCTGGTCGCGGCTGTCGATGAGATGCACCTCGTTCGGGCCGATCTCCGACGTCAGGATACGGCGATCGCTGGCATCGAGCGCGCGCGGCTCACCCAGGTACGCCTTCGGGTCGGTCCCCGACAGTCCGCCCACGCGGTTGACGAAGATCCAGCCCTCCGTCCCGATGAACTTGACGCCGTTGGTGATCGAGTCGCTGACGATCATGTGGACGCCGTCGGCGTAGCGCGCCTCGGTGCGGAACGGCCCATGGACGTCCCACAGGCCAGTCTTCGGGAACTCCGCCTTGCCCCAGACCTCCACGGGTCCCGTGAACTCCGCGCCCATGCCCCAGTGCGCCGTGTCGATGTGGTGCGCGCCCCAGCCGGTGATCATCCCGGCGCCGAATTGCTCGCAGCGGAGCCAGCCCGGACGGTCGTAGCCGACCTGCGGGTGGACGCGCTTCTCGGTGTAGAAGACCTCCGGTGTCGACCCGAGCCACATGTCGTAGTTGAACGTGGCCGGCACGGGCATCTCGGGCTCGACGTCGCCTGACGGATCGGCCGCCAGCCCCACCTCCACCGACACGAGCTTGCCGATACGGCCGTTGCGTACGAGCTCGCAGGCATAGCGGTGCTGCGGCAGCGAGCGGTTCTGGCTGCCCAACTGCAGGATGCGCCCCGTGCGATGGACGGCGTACGACAGCGCCCGCCCTTCGGCGATGGTCAGCGACGCCGGCTTCTGGAGGTAGACGTCCTTGCCCGCCTCCACCGCGGCGATCGCGAGCGGCGCGTGCCAGTGATCGGGCGTGCTCACGAGGACGGCGTCGATGTCGGGATTGGCGAGCAGTTCCCTGTAGTCGTCGTACATCCTGACGCCGTCGTAGGACGCGCCCGTCTGCTTGGCATAGAAATCGTTCACGAAGCGCTTGCCGTCCTCGAGCCGGCGCCGGTCCAGGTCGCACACCGCCATGATCCGCGCCGACTCGAACGCCAGCGTGTCCGGCATGTCGTGCTCGCGCGAGATGCGGCCGACGCCGATCGCCCCGACGTTGATGCGATTGGACGGCGACGTACTGCCGAACACGCGGGCGGGCACGATGGCCGGCGCGACGCCGGCGATGGCGGTGGCGGCAGCGCCCTTGCCCGCCGAAGCGAGGAAGGACCGCCGGGACGGAGAATGGGTCATGGGCATGGCACCTCGCGCCACAAGATTGGCGCGCGGCGGACGGAAGTCAAGGACTTTCCCGCCGCGCGCTCATGCTCGCCGCCTGGCCGCCGATTTCCGGATCGCGAGCTCCACCAGGGAGCCGCCGACGTCCGATGCATCTCAACGACCTCCTGACGCACGCCGTTCGCAGCGGCGCCTCCGACATCCACATCAAGGTGGGCAGCTTCCCGATGATGCGCGTCGACGGCACGCTGGTCGTCGCCAACGAGAGCCGCCGCCTGGAACGCGACGACACGGAGACGATGGCGGCCACGGTGCTCAACGTCGAGCAGCGAAAGTACTTCGTCGCACACCAGGAAATCGACGCGGCGTACAGCATCGCGGGGCTCGGGCGCTTCCGCTGCAACGTCTTCACGCAGCGCGGCACCATCTCGCTCGTCATTCGCGTGATCTCCACGAAGGTCCCGACCGTCGAGACACTCGAACTGCCCGAGGTGCTCGGGCGCATCGCCGAAGAGGAACGCGGCCTCGTGCTCGTCACGGGCACGACGGGCTCGGGCAAGAGCACGACGCTCGCGGCGATGATCGATCACATCAACAAGCAGCGGTACTCGCACATCGTGACCGTCGAGGACCCCATCGAGTACCTCCATCGCGATCAGCAGTCGATCGTCAACCAGCGCGAGATCAACGTCGACACCAAGTCGTTCGCGCACGCGCTGCGGTCGGCCCTGCGCCAGGACCCCGACGTCATCCTCGTGGGCGAGATGCGCGACCTCGAGACGGTGGAGACGGCGCTGCTCGCCGCCGAGACGGGCCACCTGGTCTTCTCGACCCTCCACACGCTCGACGCCCCGGAAAGCATCAACCGCATCGTCGCGGTCTTCCCGCCACACCAGCAGCGACAGGTCCGCCTGCAACTGGCCAGCGTGCTGCGCGCCGTGGTGTCGCAGCGGCTGCTGCCGCGCGCGACGGGCGCGGGACGTGTGGCCGCCGTGGAGGTGATGATCACCACGCCGTTCATCCGCGATTGCGTGGCCGACAAGGACAAGACGCACCTGATCCACGGGGCCATCGCCGCCGGCACGTCGCAGTACGGCATGCAGACCTTCGATCAGCACCTGTTCTTCATGTACGCGCGCGGCACGATCACGTACGACGACGCAATGCGCTACGCGTCGAACAAGGACGAGTTCAAGCTGAAGGTGCAGGGCGTTTCGACGACGGCCGACATGGCCCGCGACGAGATGCTGCAGGCGGCGATGGGCAGCACCCCGGCCGTTCCGGAAGTCACGCGGTTCGGCGGATAGGACGCGTCGGCTCGACGCAGATCCGCGCGCGACCTCCTGCCGCGCTCGCCCCGGAGAATGGCGCGCATTATAGTGGTGCCCTGATGGCACCGAACATCCTGTCCTCTCTCAGGAATCAGTTGTCGGGCGAGGCGCCCCCGCACCTGCACGAGGGGCACGGAACGTCGCGCGCCGTCGACACCACGACGTGGTTCTCGTTGGACAGGATCGAGCTCGATACGGCATCGCCCACGCTGCGTGCGAGCTCGAACGATCAACTCGATGCGATCGCCGCGATTCCGAACGCATCTCCGAGCGTGTCGCTGAAGATCGGCGGCGACATCGACAACGGGGGCGACGAGACGCTCAACAAGGCGCTGTCGGCTTCGCGCGCGGACAACACGAAGCAGGCGCTGGTGACGCGCGGCATCGCGACGTCACGTCTCGACGCCGACGGCTCCGGCAAGGAACACCCTGTCGCGAGTAACGACACCGAAGACGGACGTCAGCACAATCGGCGGCTCGACGTGCGCGTGACAGCCACGTAGCCTGCTCTTCGGTTGGCCATGCCGCGCGACGTCACACCTCCAGACCCGTACGCGTACGGTCTTGCCGCACTCGGACGCCGGGAACTGACCGAGCGGCAACTCCGCACGCGACTCGCGCGGCGGGGATGCGAGCCGGGCGCCGTCGACGCGGCGCTGACGCGGTTGCGGCGCGAAGGCCTGCTGGACGACGTGCGCGCGGCGCGCGCGTTCGCGAGGACGGAGGCCCGCATCAAGCATCGCGGGCCGATCCGCATCAGGCGGACGCTCGAGACGATGGGGCTCGATCGCGAGCAGGCCCGGCAGGCGACCGATGAGGGCTTCGAGGAGCGTCCGGTGTCGGAAGCCCTCGAGTACGCGCTCGCGCGCCGGTTGCGCGGTCCCGTCACCGATGGCAGACACGCCCGGCGTCTCGTCGGATATCTCGTCCGACAGGGGTTCGAACTCTCGGACGCCGTCGCGGCCGTCAGGCGCGCGTCGGGTGGCTCGAACCTCGAGCCGTAATGCAGGACTTACTCGACGAAGATGAACTTCCGGAACGCCGCAGGCACGTGGAAGCTCGGTGAGCCCGTCGGCGACCAGGCGTTCGTGAGTGCGCCGTCTGTCGGACGCGCGGGACCGTTGGGACGTTCGATGCGAAACGCATTGAAGCCCCACGCGTCGCCGGGCGCCGGAGGCAACGCGACGCTCTGAGGCAGCGGCAGCGACCGGAACCCCTGCCACGGGGCGAAGGCCGTCGCAATCCACCGAAGCGGCTGGCCCTTGGCACCCTTCTCGTGCCTGACCGACGTCTCGAGCCCCTCGTGGTTCCATGTGAGGTCGCTCGTCACCTTCGGGAACGGCGCCACCATGCGCACGTCGCACACCACATTGGTGGGGCTGATTTCGAGTTCCCAGTAGTCCTTCCCCGCCCAGGCAGGATCCAGGAAGATCTCGACGACTTCCTCATCCCACAGGTGGTCGTCGCGCCTGGTCATCGTGGCCCACGGGGCCGGGTCGTCGGCGTCCCAGCGGAGGTAGAGGCCTTCCGGTGCCCACAGCGCACGAAGCCGCGTCTCGTATGGCGACGCGCCCCACGCCAGCACCGCCGCGCCCTTCCACGCCCCATCGTCTGCCGCGAGCAGGGCGGCACGCGTGGTGCCCGGTGTCACCTTGCGCACGCTGTAGCTCGCATCGACAGGCTGCGGTGCCTGCGCCGGCCGTGCGGTCGCCGGGGCCGCTGATCGAACCTGCGCGAAAGCCGGAGCCGAAAGAACGAGGAGAGCGCCACACCCGAGCACGAACCGTCGAAGCATGCCGCCGAGTATAACGGCCTGTGGTCCCGGACACGCTGCATCATGGGACTCGCGCCTTGCACCTTCCGCCATTCGCCATTCGGCATTCGTCATTCGGCATTCCGTCGTTCACCGCGCGCCGATCCAGCGGGCCATCTCGCGGTACGACGCGGTCTTGCCCTGCATCAGGAGCCCGACGCGCAGGATGCGCCCGGCCGCCCAGACGATGGCAATCGTTGTCGCGACGGAACCGACGACGGCCAGCGCAAGCTGCCAGAGTGGCGGCCCGGGTGGCAGCGCGAGCCGCATCAGCATCAGGTACGGCGACCAGAACGGGACGAGCGAGAAGCCCGTGGCGATGGCGCCGTCCGGGTTCTGCACCACCTGAATCCACACGAGCAGCGGCAGTATCGTCAGGATGATCGCGGGCGTCATCATGCCCTGCGCATCCTTGATCTCGCTGCACGCGGCACCGATCGCGATGAACAGCGAGCCGTAGAGCACCACGGCGATGACGAGAAACAGCGCGAACCACGGGAGTATGCCCCACGGGATCACGCCCATGTAGTCGACCTGCGCCAGCGCGACCAGGCCGCTGCCGAGATACACCGCCGCCAGCGTGAGCGTCACGGCCACGCTGCCGAGCAGCTTGCCGAGCATCAACTGGAATGCGCTGACCGACCCGAGCAGCACTTCGCTGATGCGGCTGGTCTTCTCCTCGATCACGCTGTTGAGCAGTTGCGGCGCGGAACTCATGACGAGGCCGAACAGCACGAACATCGCGATGGAGGGCACCAGGATCGCCCGCCCGACGTCCACGGTCGCCGCTTCGGCGACCGTGCCGTCGGGACCGCGCACCACGAGTTCGCGGCGTGTGAGAGGCAGGGGTGCGAGCAGACCGGTGGCCTGCGTGCGGTCCACGCCCAGCCGTTCCAGGCGTACGGTGCCGACGATGCGGCTCACTTCGCGCCGCAGCCAGTCGGGCAACGTCTGATACGTCGGGGTCTGACTGAAGTACCTGACGGCTCCGGCCTCCGCATCGCCCTGCAGCGCGGCGACGGGAATCTCGACGAACGCAAACAGCTCACCCTTGCGTACACGGTCCGACAGCGCCAGCCGCGCGGCGTCCTCCGGTTCGTTCGACGGCGCGACCACTTCTGGCGCAAAGTGAGGTCCCGTACGCCGGCCGGCGGGAGACGTCGCCTCCGTGTTGTGCGAACGCGTCGCTTCTACCAGCAGCGGAGCCACCACGCCCGTGCGATCGAGGATGGCGAACCGGCGCTCCGACGTGTCGCGCCGCGCCGTGACGGTCTGGATGGCGAACGCGAGCACCATCAGCAGCGGCACCGACAGCAGGCCGATCAGGAAGGCCTTGCTGCGAACGGCCTGCTCGAGCTCCGCGATGGCGATGATGAGGACCTTGCGCATGGCGATCAGTTCTCCAGGCTCGACGAGTCCTCGTCCGCGGTGGGACGAGCGATGTCGACGAAGATGTCGTGCAGCGACGGCCGCGTGATCTCGAACCGCTGCACGTGCGTGCGCGCCACAAGCTGCGCCAGAAACTGCTGCGGGTCCATGGAGAGGCGTACCGACTGCACGTTGCCGTGATCGACGACGCCATCCACGCCCGGGATGGCGGTGAGGACCACGCGTCCTCCATCGGCCTGCACCAGGACCTCGTCGTGCCCGTACGTCGACTGGATATCGTCGAGCGATCCGTCGAGCACCTTGCGTCCGCGGAAGATCATGCCGATGCGATCGCACAGGCGCTCGGCGACGGCCATGTCGTGCGTGCTGAAGAGAATCGTCGTGCCGCGCGCCTTCAGCTCGAGGACCGCGTCGCGCATCACGTCGCGGTTGACGGGATCCAGGCCCGAGAAGGGCTCGTCGAGGATCACCAGCGCCGGGCGCGCCACGACTGTCGCGATGAACTGCACCTTCTGCGACATGCCCTTGGAGAGGGCCTGCACCTTCCTGTCGGCCACGTGCGACAACCCGAGACGTGCGAGCCAGTCGTCGGCCTCGCGCTGCACCTGATCCCGGCGACCGCCCTTGAGCTCGCCGTAGTACGTCAGCAGGCGGCGCACCGGCATCTGCTTGTAGAGTCCGCGCTCTTCGGGGAGGTAGCCGACCGTGTCACGCGCGGCCGAGGTGTCGCGACTGCCCAGCACCTCGACGGTCCCGCTGTCGGGCAGCAGGATGTTCATGATCATCCGCAGCGTCGTCGTCTTCCCCGACCCGTTGGGACCGATGAAGCCGTAGATCGCCCCCGGGGGCACCTCGAGCGACAGCGCGTCGACGGCAGTCGTCGAACCGAAGCGTTTGTAGACCGAGTCGAGCGCAATGGCAGGTCGCATGGCGAAAGCTCCGAATTGTATTCCCGGCCTTACAATGGTCTGCTTATGCGTTCTCGCGAGATCCGCCGTGGGTTCCTCGACTATTTCGCGTCGCGCGGGCACAAGCCCGTGGCCAGTTCGTCGCTGGTGCCTGGCGACGATCCGACGTTGCTCTTCACCAACGCCGGGATGAACCAGTTCAAGGACGTCTTCCTCGGCAAGGAGCGGCGCGACTACTCGCGCGCCACCACCGCGCAGAAGTGCATGCGCGTGAGCGGGAAACACAACGACCTCGACAACGTGGGGCCGTCGCCACGCCACCATACGTTCTTCGAGATGCTGGGCAACTTCTCGTTCGGCGACTACTTCAAGGCCGACGCCATCCCCTTCGCCTGGACACTGCTTACGGACGTGTGGCACCTGCCGAAGGAACGCCTGCACGCGACGATCTTCCAGGGCGACGCCACAGTGCCGCGAGACGACGAGGCGTACGCGCTCTGGCGGCAGTTCCTGCCCGCCGATCGCATCAGTGAGCTCGGCGCCGACGACAACTTCTGGCAGATGGGCGACACGGGCCCGTGCGGCAGGTGCTCCGAGATCTACTACGTGAAAGACGATGGTTCCATGATGGAGATCTGGAACAACGTCTTCATGGAGTTCGATCGTCAGCCGGGCGGCGCACTGGTGCCGCTGCCGGCTCCGTCCATCGACACGGGCATGGGCCTCGAACGCGTGACGGCGGTGCTCCAGGGCGTGGAGAGCAACTACGACACCGATCTGTTCCAGCCGCTGCTGCAGGACGTGGCGGCGATGTGCGGGCGCGCGTATGGCGCCGACGAAGCGTCCGGCACGTCGATGCGCGTCATCGCCGATCACATGCGCGCGTCGACGTTCCTCATCGCCGACGGCGTGATCCCGAGCAACGAGTGGCGCGGGTACGTGCTTCGCAAGATCATGCGTCGCGCGATGCGGCACGGCAAGAAGCTCGGCATCAACGATCCCTTCATGCACGTGCTCGCCGATCGCGTGGTAGCCGAAATGGACGACGCGTACCCGGAACTCCGGACCAACCGCGACAGCGTCGTGAAGGTGATCCGCTCCGAGGAGGAGCGCTTCGACGCCGTGTTGACGGGCGGCCTCGGACGTCTGGAGCAGGTGCTCGATCGCACAGTAGCCGCCGGCAGCCAGGTGGTGGCGGGAGACGAGGTCTTCCGGCTCTACGACTCGCTGGGCCTGCCGCTCGACTTCATCGAGGACCTCGCGAGCGAGCGGCAGTTGACCGTCGACCGCGCGGGCTACGACGCCGCCATGGAGGCGCAGCGTGAACGGGCGCGGGCGGGCAGCCACTTCGAACTGACGCGCGCGCAGGGCTTCACGACGCGCGAGGCATCCACCTCCGCGGCCCTCGACAGCCTCGGCGATCGATTCGACGGCTACGACGCGACGGATGTCGATGGGGCCCACATCGTGGCGCTCTTCGACGACACGCGCACCGAGGTGCCTGCGCTCGACGCCGGCGCGGCCGGTTTCGTCGTCCTCGATCGCACGCCGTTCTATGTGGAGAGCGGCGGACAGGTCTCCGATACGGGCACGCTCACCGCGCACGACGGCGCGGCCGACGTGCAGGGCATGTCGCGCCTGTCTGCCGGTGGTCCGCGCGTGCATCACGTTGTGGTGTCGCGCGGCACGCTGCGGACCGGATCCCTCGTACAGGCGCGCGTCGATGCTGCGCGGCGCACCGCGATCCGCCGGAACCACACCGCAACGCACCTGCTCCACGCCGCCCTGCGACAGACGCTGGGCACGCACGTGAAGCAGGCCGGCTCGCTCGTGGCGCCGGATCGACTCCGCTTCGACTTCGTACACACGGGCTCCATCTCCGCCGACGACCTCGCCGCCATCGAGCGCATCGTCAACGCAGAGGTGATGCGCAACACGGGTGTCGAGACGACGCTGCGAAAGACCGACGAGGCGATGGCGCTCGGTGCGATGGCCCTGTTCGGCGAGAAGTACGGCGACACCGTGCGCGTGGTGAACGTTCCCGGGTTCAGCCTGGAACTCTGTGGCGGCACACACTGTCGCGCGACGGGCGACATCGGTCCGTTCACCATCGTCAGTGAAGGCGGTGTGGCGGCCGGCGTGCGTCGCGTCGAAGCCGTGACGGGCGAAGGCGCCGTGGCGCTGCTCCAGGACGAGCGTCGGCAGTTGCAGGCCGTGTCGGCGGAGCTCCACGCGGCACCGGCGGACGCCGCCGACACGGCCGTGAAGCTCCAGGCCGAGGTCAAGCGACTCACCAAAGCCCTTCATGACGCCCGCGTGAAGGCGGCGCTGGGCACCGGCGGCGACGCGACGGGCGGTCAACAGACGCACGACGCGAGTGGCGTGAAGGTGGTGACGCGGCGGGTTGATGGCGTGGACCGCACGGCGCTGCGCGACCTGGCCGATCAGATCAAGGCGTCGCTCGGTTCCGGCGTCGTCGTGCTCGCGGCCGACGCCGAGGGCAAGGTGAGCTTCGTGGTGTCGGTGACCAAGGACCTGACGGGCCGCGTCAAGGCGGGCGACCTGGTGAAGCGCCTCGGCCCGATCGTAGGAGGTGGCGGTGGTGGGCGCCCCGATTTCGCTGAGGCCGGCGGCAAGCAGCCGGAGCGGATCGACGACCTCCTCGCGGCCGCCCCGGGCGCCGTGAGCGACATCCTGAGCCAGACGACGAACTGACAGGATTGTCGTTTCTGCGACGTCTCGCGCACGTCCGGATCGCGGTCCCTGCCAGATCGTCTGCGGACATGCGCGCATTTCCGGGCCTTTCGCGCCGGATCGAGTCTTGCCTCTCCATGCCGATGTGGTGGGCATGGTGTGTTCTCGCGCATGGGTGTCGTCGCTGGTCCTGGTCGCCGGGGTGAGTCTGGCGGCCTCCCCAGCATCGGCGCAGATCTTCGTGAGCCGCGACGCGGCCGGCACGATCGTCCTGTCCGATTCGCCGATGGCCGGCACGACGGCCACCTATGCGGTCCGCGGATCGTCCATCAGGACCACGCGCGTGGAATCGGCAGGCACCCAATCGCTGTACGACGAAGTGATCGAGGCCGCCTCCGCTGAACATGGCGTCAGGCCGGAACTCGTTCGCGCCGTGATCCAGGTGGAATCGGCTTTCAACCCGCGTGCGCGTTCCCATGTGGGTGCGATGGGGTTGATGCAGTTGATGCCCGGGACGGCCGCCGACCTCGGTGTGGACAACCCCTGGGATCCTGTCCAGAACATCCACGGGGGCGTGGCGTACCTCGGGTCGCTGATCCGGACCTTCGGTGGCGACGAGGTGCTGGCACTCGCGGCGTACAACGCGGGGCCCGGCGCGGTGAACCGCTACGGCCAGAAGGTGCCGCCCTACCGCGAGACGCAGGACTACGTCCGCAAGATCACCAACCGTACGACGGTGGGCTCGGCCCCTCGCGGCGGGAGTGGACGAGCCATTGTCTACAAGGTGCTGGAAGATGTGGACGGTCAGCTGCAGTGGCGCCTGACGGGCACGCGGCCCACGAGCGGTCGCTACGAGGTGGTGCGCTGACGGTCAGGTCGTGCGGCGAGCGTTGAGGGCGTCGCGAAATTCAAGGCGCAGGGCCATCACATCCGCCCGATCGAGCCGCAGCGCGTTGGCGATGCGGCTGATTTCCGTATCCTCGACCGTGGCGATGCCGTGCTGCGCGGACACGGTGAACAGTGCGCGCAAGAGCTGACGCTTCTCGTCGAGCGAGGCCAGCGCCTCGAACTCCCGCGCGACCTGATAATCCTCCGCCGCGCCATGGCTGGATGTGGCCGCTATGGCCAGGTGTACCAGCCGCGCGGCCTGCTCGGGGGTCACGTCCTCTTCCGCCGCCAGTCGCACCTCCATCACCGCACGTTCCTCATCGGTCACGTGGTGATCGGCGAACGCCACCCGTCCGAGCAGATACGCGAACCCGGCCAGCAGGCGCGCGCGCTCGGGCGGCAGCCCCTTCAGCGCCGCCGCAATCTCCGAGACGGTCTCCGTCTCATGCCTGGCATCGTCTCCTCCGCCAAGCCCCAGACTGCGGAACAGTGTGGACAGCATCAGCGCTTCGACGCGAACACGCCGCCGAGCACCCAGCTCACGACGCTGACGAGCAGGGCTCCGAGGACCGCGCTGCCGAAGCCCGCCACGTCGAATCCGGGCGTGACGGCCGCCGCCAGCCCGAACGCCAGGCCGTTGACGACGAGGTAGAACAGCCCCAGCGTCAGGATGGTGATCGGGAGCGTGAGGATGGTGAGCACCGGTCGTACCAGCGCATTGACCAATCCGAGCACCAACGCAGCCACGACCAGCGCCGACACCGATCGCACCGTGACACCCGGCACGAGATACGCCGTCACCCAGAGCGACGCCGCCACGATGGCCCAATGCAGGAGGAAGCCCATAGGGAACTACGCTATCACGGCCGGCAATCCACCTTCGCGCTGCGCGCTACGTGGACAGGCCGGCAACTCGGTAAGGGATGCCGCCAGGTCGGGCCTGGCCGATTGCGGGTGAAGAGTGAAAGGCGTGACCTTCACCATCGAACTCGAGCGGGAAGACGACGGACGCTGGCTCGCCGAGGTACCGGCTCTGCCCGGCGTGCTTTGCTATGGCACCAGCCGCGATGAGGCCGTCGCCCGGGTGCAGGCCCTCGCGCTCCGGGTGATCGCCGAGCGTCTCGAACTTCGCGAGACGCCGTCTGACTTCCTGAACGTCACCTTCAACGCCGCGTGAGCAACTGGCCCGCCAGGAACGCACGGCGCGTTCTCACCGCGTTGATACGAAACGGCTGGGTCGAGAAACGCCGCTCGGGTTCCCACCGCACACTCGCTCGTCCGGATTGGCCAGACATCGTGTTCGCGTTTCACGATGACGAGGAACTCGGCCTCAGGATGCTCGCCAGAATCAGCAAACAGACGCACTTGCGTCCCGAAGGCCTGTAGCCGCGGGGAACGGTCGGGCCCCGACCGCGCCCTGTCTGGCATTCCCGGCATCGCACCGTGTTTCCAACCGGTTGCCGGTTGCCCATTGCCGGTTGCCGGTTACGATTCCCCGTGCCCGATCTGCTGATCTCCGACCGGCCCCTTCGTCTCGACGTGTGGCTCGATGTCGCCTGTCTCTGCAAGACGCGGTCGGAGGCGCAGCGGGCGATCAAGGGCGGCAAGGTCGAGGTCAACGGCGAGCGGCCCAAGCAGAACCGCGACATCAAGCCGGGCGACACCGTCACGCTGACGCGGCCGCTCGGGCGCAAACAGGTGGTCCGCGTGACCGGCACCTGCGAGCAGCACCTGCCCAAGGCCGACGCCAGGACCTTGCTCTACGAGGACATCACCCCGCCACCCACGCCCGAAGAACGCGCGTTCCTCCAGTTGCTGAAGGACACGCGCCCGAGGGGTCCCGCCGTGGCCCCGGACAAACGCGAACGGCGAGAGCTACGCCGCCTCAAAGGGCGGGAGTAGGGGGACGGCCGGGCTCGGAGAGCCCTACCTTGTGCGGCGGTTGCCCTACCTGTGCGGCGGTAGGGAGGGTCGGCCCTCCGGGCCCCACCGCGCCCCGTCCCGCATTCCCGGCATCGCGGCATTCCGGCATTTTCCCGACCGGTTGCCCGTTGCCGATTGCCGGTTGCCGGTGTCTTTCCGCCGGTGCTATACTTCAGTGTTTCCACGGGTCGGGTGGCACGCGCGCCCGGCAGCCGTGGGCCCGTTCGGCGGGCCATGACACGCGCGTAGGCACAGTGGGAGTAGGTTCTTGGCAAATCACGAGTCGGCGCTGAAGGCGCACAAGCAGAGCGTCGCCAATCGCGATCGCAACCGGCAGGCGCGGACGCGTCTTCGCACGGCCCTGAAGACCATCCGCAAGGCCATCGTCGCCAACGACGCCGCTGGCGCCAAGGCCGGCCTCAGCGCCACCGTCTCGCTCATCGACAAGATGGCGAAGAAGGGCGTCATCCACGACAACGCCGCCTCGCGGTACAAGTCGCGGATCGCGAAGCGCCTCAACGGCCTCGCCGCGTAAGACCGGGCAGGGGTTCTCCCTGCCCGGCCGTCCCCCGTCTACCTGCCTCGCCGGCTTCCAGCCGACGGTCGGCGACCGGGGCCACACAGCTCCACCACCAGCCGTTCCAGCACCACCTGCGGGTCGCGTCCGAGCTTGCTCGCGCCGTCGGCCCTGAACAGGGCCCGCACCGCTGCACCCACGCGATCGGGTGCGGCCTGCGCCATCCGCGTGCGGATCCACCATCCGAGCTGTCCAAGCATCTGGAAGGGCGACGACCCGTTGTCGACCATGAGCTGCACGTGCCGCAGCGCCGCCGGCGCGTCGCCTGACGCAATCGCGTTGGTCACGGCCCAGTCGTCGAACTGCTGCGCCGCGCCAACCACCAGGCGCACGTCCTGTTCGGTGACGGCTGGCGCGTCGCCCACGAACAGCACCAGCGTCTCGATATCTTTCCGTAAGCGAACGATATCCGGTCCAGCACGTTCGACCAGCGCCGTGAGCCCCGCGGGATCGATGCGCTTGCCCGCCGCCTTGAACCGCTCGGCAGCAAACTGCATTGCGTCGCGCAGCGCCGCCTGGGCGCCGTTGAATCCCTCGGCAACGAATCCCTCGCACGTGACGGCCGTGGCACGCGCGTCGAGCGCCTTCCCCAGCTTCGTCGTGCGATTGATGTCGGTGCCCACGAGCACGAGCACGTTCGACGGTTCGGGATTGGCGAGATAGCCTTCGAGTCCGCCGGGATCGGGCGCCGGTGCCTCGTCGCCGCTTGCCTCGTCATCGGCGTCTGCGGCTTTCCTGCGCCCCTTGAAGAGCCGCTCGACGTGCGCGAACACCACCACGCGCCGGTCGCCGAGCATCGGCAGCGTGCGCACCGCGCTCACCACATCATCGGGACGCGCGTCGCCGGCGGTGAAGCGCTCCACGTTGAAGCCGCGCAGGTCTTCCTCGACGAGTCCCGTGAGTGCGGCGACGACCTCGTCCTTACCCACCTCGTCGTCGCCGATGACCAGATAGACGGGCGCGACGGTGCCGCGTGCGAGAGCGGCGGAGAGTTCACGCGACGTCACGCCAGCGCTCCAGTGGCGATCAAAACGCCTCGAGGATCGACGAGACGGTGCGGCGCGCGACGGTATCGGCGACGCGGTCTGCCGCGGAGCGGTTCTGGCCGAGGAACGCCGACGGATCGAGGGCACCCTGCCCGGTCGTGAGGTCGTACTCGTCGACGATCTCCAGCGACGGGTTCTCCCAGATCAACTTGTTGGCCTTGACGTCGCGGAACTCGATCTTCAGGTTCACGCGCAGGAGATACCGCGTGGCCTGCTGCTGCTCGTTGAAGCCGCTGGGTTCGAGGCTGAGTCCCGCCACGGTCCCATTGAGCACGGCATCGGCACCTTCGACCTGCGGCACCACCTGGTACCTGCCGCGACCGAGGAATTCGGTGCGCACGCGCTCGGTGAACTGCTGCTCGATGTCGTATACCGACGTGTTGTTGGCGAACATCGGGATGCCGATCACGCGGATGTACGACGGCAGGAAGTTGCCGCGTCCAGCCAACGAATACCCGCACCCCGTCGTCGCCGCACCGGCAACTCCGAGGACGGCCCAGAGCAACGAACGCCGGCGTCGATCGACGGTCATCGCACCACCACGCTCACCAGACGGCCCGTCGCGATGATGACCTTCACGATCGTCCTGCCCTCGGTATGCGCCTTGACACCGGGTTCCGCCAGTGCCGCCGCCTGCACCACATCGTCTGCCGCACCGGCGGGGACCGTGACACGCCCGCGCACCTTGCCGTTGACCTGCACCGGCATCTCGATCGCTTCCTCGCGCGCGACATCGGCGTCGCTCGCCGGCCACCCCGCCGCCACGATCCCGCCGTCGTGCCCGAGCATCTCCCAGAGTTCCTCGGACATGTGCGGCGCGAAGGGCGACAGGAGACGCACGAGGGCTTCGACGGCCTCGCGCGCGGCAGCCAGCGTACTCGCAGGCACGTCCGGCGCCGACGGCAGGGCGTCGGTATCGGCCGCCGCTCGACGTCCGGGCTTGAACAGCCCCGTGGCGTCGCCGAACGCGTAGAGCTCGTTGACCAACTCCATCAGTCCCGAGATGGCGGTGTTGAGGTGCACGCGCGGATACAGATCCTCCGAGAGCCGCGCGACCGTCTGATGCGCCTTGCGGCGTAGTGCGCGTTCGGGCGCCGAGAACCCGGCGATCTCGGACACGGCCGGCGCGGCAGCGAGGAACGGCGCCAGCGGCTCCACGAACCGCCACACGCGCGTGAGGAAGCGATAGCTCCCCTCGAGCCCCGTGTCGGTCCACTCGACTTCCTTCTCCGGCGGCGCCACGAACATCACGTAGAGACGCAGCGCGTCTGCCCCGTACTTCGCGATCATCTCGTCGGGATCGACGACGTTGCCCTTGGACTTGGACATGACCTGTCCGTCCTTGAGCACCATGCCCTGCGTGAGCAGACGCGTGAACGGCTCGTCGTGCGCCACCATGCCGAGATCGCGGAACACGCGCGCGAAGAAGCGCGAGTAGATCAGGTGCAGGATGGCGTGCTCCACGCCGCCGCTGTAGAAGTCGACGGGGGCCCAGTAGTTGCACTTCGCCGGATCGAACGGCAGCGTGTCGTTCTTCGCGTCGGTGAACCTGTAGAAGTACCAGGACGAGTCGAAGAACGTGTCCATCGTGTCGGTTTCACGCCGCGCCTCCGCGCCGCACGCCGGACACACCACGTTCACGAACTCGGGCAGTTGCGCGAGCGGCGACTCCCCCTTTCCCGTGAACTCGACGATCTTCGGCAGCACCACGGGCAGCTGATCGTCGGGCACCGGCACCACGCCGCACGCCGGGCAGTGGATGACGGGAATCGGCGTGCCCCAGTACCGCTGGCGCGACACGCCCCAGTCCTTGAGACGGTACTGGATGGTGCGCGTCCCGATCCCGCGCGCTTCCGCCGACGCGGCCATCTTCGCCCAGGCCTCGCGCGTCGGCAGGCCGCTGAATTCGTCGGACGCGACGCTCTCGCCGTCCTCCACGAACGCCTCGGTCATCGTTGCGCCGTCCGCCTCCGCCGAGGCTGCGGCGGACAGCTCGCCGACAGGCTTGACGACGACCCGCACCGGCAGGTCGTACTTCCGCGCGAACTCGAAATCGCGCACGTCGTGCGCGGGCACGGCCATGATCGCGCCGGTGCCGTAGCCGCCGAGCACGAAGTTGGCCACCCACACAGGCACCGTCTCGCCGGTGAAGGGATTGAGCACGCGCCGGCCCGTGTCAAAGCCTTCCTTCTCCACCTCGCCCGACATCCGGCCCAGGCGATCCTGCTGCCTGAAGCGCTCGGCCTGGCGGCGGAAGCCCGCGGGATCGTGCGACTCGGCGGCGAACACTTCCACGAGCTCGTGCTCGGGCGCGATGAGGACGAACGTCGCGCCGAAGATCGTGTCGATGCGCGTCGTGAAGACCTCGATGCCCGCGGCCGTGGCACGCCCCTCATCGTCGGCAATCGGGAACGTCGCCTGCACGCCCTCCGACTTCCCGATCCAGTTGCGCTGCATCGTCAGCACCTTCTCGGGCCAGTCGGGCAGGTTGTACGTGCCTTCGAGCAGCTCCTCGGCGTAGTGCGTGATGCGCAGGAACCACTGCTCCAGTTCGCGCGACGTGACCTGCGAGCCGCAGCGCCAGCACGCGCCGTCGATCACCTGCTCGTTGGCCAGGACGGTGAGACAGCTCGGACACCAGTTGACGGTCGACCGGCGACGGTACGCCAGATCGCGCTCCAGCATCCGGTTGAAGAGCCACTGGTTCCAGCGGTAGTAGTCCGGCAGGCAGGTCGCCAGCTCGCGTCCCCAGGCATAGCTGATGCCGAGGCGCTGCAACTGGCCCTTCATGTACGCGATGTTGTCGAGGGTCCACTGCTCCGGGTGCAGGCCGTTCTTGATCGCGGCGTTCTCGGCGGGCAACCCGAAGGCGTCCCACCCGAACGGATGGAGGACATTGGCCCCCTGCATGCGCTTCAGGCGCGCGACGACGTCGCCAATCATGTAGTTGCGGACGTGCCCCACATGGGCCCGGCCCGACGGATAGGCGAACATCTCCAGGCAGTAGAACGCCGGCTTCGACGCGTCTTCAGCGACCTCGAAGGCCCCTGTCGCGGTCCAGCGTTCCTGCCACTTCTGCTCGATGGATTGCGGGGAATAGTCGGCCACGGTTCAGAGGGTCAGTATAACTGTCGGCAACGGGCAACCGGCAACCGGCAACCGGGTGCACGCGGACGTTCGGCATTCGTCATTCGGCATTCGTCATTCCCGGCTATGCTGAGCCCATGCTCAGGACGTTTCGTGCAGTCAGCCTTGCGCTGCTGGTGGTCGGCGTGCCCGCGCTTGCGGCCGCGCAAGCGCCGTCGATTCCACGGCCCGAGTTCCCGAATCCGCAGTTCGAGCGAGCGGACTGGCTGAACCTGAACGGTCCCTGGCGATTCGCGTTCGACGATGGGGATGCGGGCGTGCGGGAGCGGTGGTACGCGGGCGAACGGACGTTCGATCGGCAGATCGTGGTGCCGTTCGCGTTCGAGAGTCCGAAGAGCGGCATCGGTGATCGCACGTTCCATCCCGTCGTCTGGTATGCCCGCGACGTGGAGGTGCCGGCGGCGTGGAAGGGGCGGCGCGTGCTTCTCAAGTTCGGCGCCGTGGACTACCGCGCCACGGTCTGGCTGAACGGCCAGAAGCTCGGCGACCACGAAGGCGGCAGCACACCCTTCAGTTTCGACATCACCGACGTCGCGCGCGACGGCGCCAACAGGATCGTCCTCCGTGCCGAAGACCCTCCGACCGATCGCTTCATCCCGCGCGGCAAGCAGTACTGGAAGGAGAGGTCCGAAGGCATCTTCTACACGCGCACGACGGGCATCTGGCAGACGGTGTGGCTGGAGGCCGTGGGCGACAGCTACCTCACGCACGTCCGCACGCATCCTGCGATGGATGGCGCCGTCCGCTTCGACGCGCGGATAGCGCGCGCCGGCGACGGCCAGATCCTGCGAGCCACCGTGCGGCGCGGCGATGTGGAAGTCGTGCGCGGCGAGGCCACCACCGAAGGCGGACGGGCATCGCTCGGCCTCACCGTCCACGATCCGGTGCGGTGGAACATCGGGCAGGGCAACCTGTACGACGTCACGCTCGAACTGGTGCGCGGCACCACGGTGCTCGATCGCGTGCAGACCTACTACGGCTATCGGGAGATCGTTGTCGACGGACAGGCGCTGCAGTTCAACGGCCGCCGCGCCTATCTCAAGATGGTGCTCGACCAGGGCTACTGGCCCGAGTCGCTGCTGACGCCGCCGTCCGACGAGGCCATCCAGTACGACATCAAGACGATGCAGGCGATGGGCTTCAACGGTGCGCGCAAGCACCAGAAGGTGGAGGATCCGCGGTTCCTGTACTGGGCGGACAGGCTCGGATTCCTCGTGTCCGGCGAGATGGCCAACGCCTACCTGTATGACGACCAGTACGTCGGCCGGTTCACGCGCGAGTGGCTCGAGGTACTGGAACGCGACATCAACCATCCGTCGATCGTGATGTGGATTCCGATCAACGAGAGCTGGGGCACGCCGAATCTGCGCGACGCGCGCCAGCAGGCGCACCTCAAGGCCAACTACATGCTCACGAAGTCGATCGACCAGACGCGCCTGGTCATCGAGAACGACGGATGGGAACACGTGGACACGACCGACGTGTTCGGCATCCACGACTACGCGCGCACGGGCGAGATGCTCGCGCAGAAGTACGCAGTGCTGGAGAAGCCCGACGCGCGCATCCCCGACAACAGCCGCGCCGCGCTGGTCCCGGGTTATGCGTACAACGGGTCGCCGATCTTCCTGTCTGAGTTCGGCGGCATCGCCTATCACGTCCCTGGCTCGCCCGCACCGGAGGGCGCGTGGGGCTATTCGGGCGTCGAGAAGACGCCGGAGTCAGCACTCGCCCGGTTGCGCGGCCTCTACGAGGGCATCGCGAAGGTGCCGCGCATCATCGGCATCTGTTACACGCAGTTGACCGACGTCGAGCAGGAGATCAACGGGCTCCTCACCTACGATCGCAAGCCGAAGTTCGACGTCGCCGCGATCAAGGCGCTCAATGACATGCTCAGGTGAGCCCGGCCCGCGCTCCAGCGACTCCCAGCGCCAGTAGAAGCACGGTGACCATCGTGCAGGCCCATGCCAGGGAATCGCCAATGCGGACGTACGGCGTGGTGCCGTCGAGCCAGCGGACCTCGCCCGCCCACGTACCCGTTTCGAACAGCGGCGACTGCACGACGATGCGGCCGTAGGGATCGATGATGGCGCTGATGCCGGTGTTGGCCGAGCGCACGAGGTAGCGGCCCGTCTCGACGGCGCGGACGCGCGCCTGCTGGAAGTGCTGATGGGGCGCCGCAGACCAGCCGTACCACGCGTCGTTGGTGATCGTCGTGAGCAACTGGCTGCCCTCGCGTACGGCGCGTCGCGAGAGCCACGGGAACACGGCTTCGTAACACACGGCCACCGACAGCCGATGCTCGCCAATCGGCAGCAGCGTCACCTCGCGCCCGGCGCTGAAATCCGAGAATCCCTCGACGAGCGGCTCGGCGAAGAACAGCAGCGGCCGCACGGGGATGTATTCGCCGAACGGCACGAGCTGCATCTTGCGATACGAGCCGGCGATACGACCGGCGGCGTCCATCACCATCGCGGAGTTGTAGAACTCCTTCGGACCGATGACCTCGTCGGTGCCGAAGACGACGGGAATGCGGACGTCCGCGAGACCGTCGCGCATCGCGGCGGTGAGCGCGGCATCGCGACCGAAGACGAAGGGTGTCGACGACTCGGGCCAGATCGCCAGATCGACGCCCTGCAGCGCGGCCTGACGCGTCAGCAGTAGATATCGCTGCAGAATCGTGTCGCGATGCGCGGGATCCCACTTCTCGTCCTGCGGGATGTTGCCCTGTATGGCCGCCACACGCACGGCAGGCCCCTGAATCAGCGCCTCGCCCCGCACGCGCCACTGCCCCCATGCGGCCAGCAGCAGCGGCAACGTGACGAGCACCGCGGCACCAACGATGCGCGTGCGCGCCCGTCGCCGGTCCGGTACGAGCAACAGCGCCAGGGCTGCCGATGGGCACGCCACGAGACCCGAGAGTCCGTAAATCCCGACGAGGCTCGTCACCTGGAGCGGCGCGATCGCGTCGGCCTGGCTGTATCCGAGCAGCACCCACGGGAATCCCGTGAAGAGCGTGCCGCGCAGCCATTCGGTGCCCACCCAGAGCACCGGTGCCAGCGCGAGCGCGGGCAGGCCGCCACGCACCAGCGCTGTGGTCAGCGCGACACTGAACAGGGCCGGATAGATGGCAAGGTACGCGATGAGGAGCGCCGCGAGCGCCCAGGCGAGCACGGCGTTCAGCCCGCCGAAGATCGCCAGCACATCGGAGGTCCACGACACGGTGCCGGCGAACGCGACAAGGCCGGCGGTGAGTCCGAGCAGGAACGGCCGCATCCCGCGCGGCGCGGGGCGGGTGGCCGAGCGTGCGACGGCCAGGCACAGCGGCGCCAGCGCAACCCATCCGAGGGGCGCCAGCGCCGGCTTGGGCATGCTGAGGGCGTACAGCACGCCCGACAGGATCGCTAGCGCGTAATCCAGGGCTTGAACTTCTCTTCCTTCTGCAGGCGACGCATGACCGCGTCGGCTTCCTGCCGCTGCAGGTCCATCCCGACGCGCACCTTGTAGATCACCTGCCCCCCGGCGGGCGGCGCCACGACATAGGCCTTGTAGCCGCGCGACTGCAGCCGCTGCGCGATGGCGTCGGCCTCGGGCCTGTTCTTCAGCGCCGTCACCTGCACCGTGAACCCGCCATCCTCCGCGGGGGCAGGTGGTGCCGCTGGTGTGGCAGTTGGAGCGGCAGCCGGTGTGGCGGGAGGCGGTGCTGGCGTCGGAGGCGCAGCCTTCGCGAGTTCCGTCGGAGCCGGCGTCGGCTCCACGGACGGTGGCGGAGTCGGTGCGGGCGTGGTCGTGCTCGCGAGGTCACTCGCCGCACCTGCCGCCACGGGCGCCGGTGCGGCGTCGCGGGCAGGCAGGGTCTCGGGATAGCTGAGACCCGCGACGGGCGTCGGCTCGCCTGTCGACGGTGCCGCGGCGGTGTCGTCGTCGACGCCGATGCTTGTCGCGTCGGCGATCCCGGTGCCGGAGAGACCGCGCGCCGTATGGACGCCGCGCCCGACCAGGATCCCGCAGAGAAAGATCACGGCCGACACGACTGTCGTCGCCATGAACAGGAACACCAGCTGCTTGCCGCTCAGCTGAATCTCGTGAAAGCCGTCGTCGTGAAGTTCGTGGGCCATGCGCGCACCCAGGACGCGAACCGACGGGCTGGGAGGCCAGGGTCCTGCGTCTGCTGGAGACGAATCCAGGGACGACCGGATCGCGAGTGCAACGTGCCCCGGCACTCTACGGTCCAGACAAGCCGCGAGTGTAACACCCTCGTGTCTACGGTGTCTTCGGTGGCGTGGCCCTGATGCGGGTCACAAGGGCTCGCGCCTCGGTCGACTCCGGTGCGAGGACCGCAGCCCGCTCGGCATGCGGCAGCGCGGCGGCCGCGTCACCCGCCGAGAGGTACGCGTCGGCCAGCAGCAGCCGTGCCTCGACGCTCTCGGCGCTCCACAAGGAGATGGTCAGCGACTCGATCGCGTCGCGCAGGCGTCCGGCGCGCACCAGCACACGCCCCAGCGCCAGGTGGGTCTGTGCGTCGTACGGCGAGAGGTACAGCGCCTTGCGGTACTCGACGATCGCTTCGCGATCCTCCTGCCGCTCCGCCAATCGTTCGGCACGGTCGAAATGGAACCGCGCGAGCTGCTGATATTCCTGCTGCGTCCCCGTCACGAGCGCCGAATCGACGCGAATCGGCGAGGTTTCCGCGTCGCTCAGTCGTTCGAGGCCGCGCGGCACGCCGCCGATGGCATCGGGACGTGGCCGGTGCTGCCACTCGTCGAAGCGCGACGAGAGCTGTCGCGCCAGTTCCCGTTCTCGTACCGCCTCGGTGCCGTTGCCCGACGCCTGCAGCGCCGCCGCCAGAATGAAGTGCGCCTCGCCGTCTGCCGGCCTGCGGCGGACCACTTCACGCAGCCAGTAGATGGCGGCGGGCACGTCCTTGTCGAGCCAGTAGGCGTACCCCAGATTGAAGAAATAGTCCGGCGACTCGGGGGCCGCTTCAGACGCCCTGGTGAAATACCACGCCGGCTTGCCGGTCTGTGGGGTGACTGTCGTACGGCGCGCCTGCACGACGCCGATGTTGTTGTAGACCGCGGCCGACGGCGATTCGTCGAGGAGGGCCTTGAACGTCGCGAAAGCGTCGTCCCACCGCGCGAGACGAATGAGGGACACGCCCGCCGCGAAGCGCGCGCGGCGCTTGAAACGCGAGGAGGCGGGCACGGCGTCGGCCGCGGCCAGCGCACACGCGTGTTGCTCCTCGTCGGTGCAGACCTCCCAGATGACCAGATGCGCGCGACCGTACTGCGGCGCGGCGGCGACGGCCTGCCGCAGGAATCGCAGCTGCGTGGCGGGCGTCTCGGCGACGAGGCCCTTGGTGAAGGCCTCGAAGACCTCGAGCGACGGAGGTGAGTCGCTGGTCGAGGGCGTCTCGACGACAGGCACACCCGCAATCGCCGCAGCCACGCGGTCGCTGAGCGCGAACACGTCCCGGAGCGGCCCCCGCTCGCGCACCTCGGGCCGCACGAGTCCGGCATCGACGTCGATGACACGCACGGTCACCGAGAGGTTGTCGCCGTCGACGGCCACGGTGCCCGTCACCAGTTCCCGCACGCCGATCACTTCAGCAGCGCGCAGGAGCGTGGCGCGCGACAGCTGACGGTCGTCGGGGAGTTCGAGCGCATCGAAGGCCGCCAGGCGATCGGTCCGCGACATGGCAGGACGTCCGACGGCCGTGAGCGCGTCGCCGACCAGGAGCGCCACACCCTGGCCTAGCCACAACGCGCGCGGATCGTCGCCCGCGGGTTGCAGCGGCATCACGAGCACGCGCGGCGCGGCCGCGGGTGTCTGCGCGGCGACGGCCGTCGCGCAGCCGATGAGCGCGAGCGCCGCGCACGCCACGCGTGCCGCATGGGACGACCGTGCGCGACTCATGCGCCATCCTCCTGAACGTCGATGCGCAGGAGGCACGTGTCGCCATCGACGGCCCGGCACGCCACGATCTGCCCCTCGCCCCGCATCCCCTCTCGCACGAGCAGTGCGTTGACGAACGCCAGATAGTAGCGACACTGCGGATGCTGCGCGTGGTCGCGCGCGTTGCAGAAAATCGATCCGCGGATCTCGATCTCGATCTGCCGGCGCCTGACGCGCGTACGAACCTTGGTACCGCGGTACGACGTCTCGAAATGGCGGCGAGCCAGCGTGGCGAGCTGCCGCAGCCTCATGCGCACGGGCAGCATGCGGCCTGCCGACCGCACGTGCCAGGGTTGCGCCAGCATCCACCACTCCGAGGCGTACGCCGCCGCCTTCCCCATCACGGCATCGTACGTGTCCTCGTCTTCGCGGCGAAGGAAGCTGAGCACGGCGGCGACGGGCGCGAGGTTGACCGCATCCTCCCGCCAGCCGCGGGGACGGAGATAGCTCTCGTAGAACTCCAGCCGCATCGGCAGCAGGTCCGCGATGGCCTGGTGGAGGGCCGCCGCGAGCAGCCTGTCGATTCTCGCCTCACTCATTTTCTGGTAACGTTTCGGCGGTGAGTGGGCGTCCTGCCGGTCCTGATGCGCGCTGGACCGGCGTCGTGCTCGCGGGTGGCCGGAGCCGGAGGTTCGGGGGCGTCGACAAGACGCGATTGCCGATTGGCGGCCGCACGCTGCTGCACAGGGCCGTCGACACGCTGGCGGCGGTGACCGATGACGTGCTGGTGGTCGGCGGCACGCCGCGTCCGGGCATCCGGACGGTGCCCGATCGGTACCCCGACGAGGGTCCGCTGGGCGGCGTCCTGACGGCGCTCGGCGCCATCGACTCGTCGCACGCGCTGATCCTCGCGGCCGACCTGCTCGTCATCCCCGGCTCCCTGCTTCGCGACGTGCTGCGAGCAGGCGCGGACGCTGCCGCGGCGGTGGTGCAGTACGCCGATGGACGGCTCGCACCGTGCCTGTCCGTACGGCGGGATAGCGCCGACGCGCTGCGCGCCATGTGGATTGATGGCGACAGGCGTCTGCGCGCCGTCGAGAACCTCGTGCCTTGTGTGAAGGTCGTGGCCGAGGCTGCGACCGCCCGGGGCGCGCTCTGGAATGTGAACGATCCGCTTACCTATGCGCGGGCGCTCGAGTTGACGCTGCACGACTGCCCGGCATGCTAACCCACTGATCTGATCGAGTCAAACCGATGATCCTGCCTCTGCAGCAGGCCGTACGCACGGCGCTCCAGAACACGCTCGCCACGCTCTACGGCACCTCTGCCGTTCCCGCCACGCTCGTCATCGAGACACCGCCCTCGCGCGCACTCGGCGACATCGCCCTGCCCTGCGCGTTCGAGCTCGCGCGCACGCTGCGCAAGGCACCGCGCGCGATCGCCCAGGAGATCGTGGCCGCGCTGCCAGCCATCCCCGGCGTCTCGCGCATCGAGGCCGTGGGCGGCGGCTACATCAACGTGTTCCTCGATCGCGCGGCGTTCCTGCGCGGCAACCTCGGTCATGCGTCGGTGGCCGCGCTCGCGGCAAGACCCAAGACGATCGTCGAGCACACCGCGATCAACCCCAACAAGGCCGCGCACATCGGGCATCTGCGCAACGCGATCCTCGGAGACACGGTCGGCCGGCTGCTGCGGTTTCTCGGCACGCCCGTCGAGATCCAGAACTACATCGACGACACCGGCGTGCAGGTTGCCGACGTGGTGGTCGGCTTCGAGCACCTCGAACACAGGACGCTCGACGAGGTGAAGGCGCTCGCCGCTGGTGAACGCTTCGACTACGACTGTTGGGACCTGTACGCGCGCGTCACCGAGTGGTACGACGCCGACAAGTCGCGCATCGGGATCCGCAAGGCCACGCTGCACGCGATCGAGCACGGCGGCAACGCGACGGCCGCGATGGGCGCGGTGGTCGCCGATGCGATCGTCCGCTGCCACCTGCGCACGATGGGCCGCCTGCACATCGACTACGACCTCCTCTCGTGGGAAGGCGACATCCTGCGCCTGCACTTCTGGGCCACGGCGTTCGACATCCTGAAGCGCAACGGCACCGTGTATCTCCAACAGGAAGGCAAGCTGAAGGGCTGCTGGGTGATGGAGATCGACGAGGACGTCGACGCGACCATCGAGCAGGCCGGCGCGCCGGCGCGCGACGACGCGAACGACCAGGCCGAAGGCGACGAAGGCGGACCCAACTCGCGCGAGAAGGTCATCGTCAGGTCCGACGGCACCGTGACGTACGTCGGCAAGGACATCGCCAACCAGTTCTGGAAGTTCGGGCTGCTCGGCAAGGACTTCGCGTATCGGCCGTTCGCGACGCGGCTCGACGGCGGCACGCTCTGGGCGACCACGACCGACGACGGCGTCACGCCGCACCCCGAGTTCGGCAACGCCGGCACCGTGATCAACGTGATCGACACGCGGCAGTCCTACCTGCAGAAGCTCCTCAAGCAGGCGCTGGCGACCATGGGCCATCGCGCGCAGGCGGAACAGTCGATCCACTTCTCGTACGAGATGGTCGCGCTCTCGCACAAGACGGCGCGCGAGCTCGGGTACGACGCCGATCCGGACGGCAAGCCGTTCGTGGAGGTGTCCGGCCGCAAGGGCCTTGGCGTCAAGGCCGACGATCTGCTCGATCGCCTCATCGGCAAGGCGCTCGACGAGGTGCGCAAGCGCAACCCCGACCTCACGGATGCCGACGCGCGGGCCACGGCGGAAGCCATCGCCATCGCCGCGGTGCGCTACTTCATGGTGAAGTTCTCGCGCACCAAGGTCATCGCGTTCGACATCGACGAGGCGCTCAGCTTCGAGGGCGAGAGCGGTCCCTACCTCCAGTACGCTGCCGTGCGCGCGGGGAACATCCTCGCCAAGCTCCGCGAACGCGAGCAGATGGACGAGGCTGGCATCGCCACTGCGATCGCCGTCCTGCCCGGCGACGCCATCGCGTCCGGCGACGATGCCGACGCGCTGTGGGACCTGGTGCTCGCCTGCGGCAGGCTCGATGAAGTCGCCGAATCGGCCGTGCGTACGCTCGAACCCGCCGTGGTGGCCAAGTACGCCTTCAGCCTCGCGCAGGCGTTCAGCGGCTTCTACCATCGCTGCCCCATCCTCTCGGAGGAGCGCGCCGACGTGCGCGTGTGGCGAGCCGCTGCCGCGAGCTACTTCCGCCAGCAGATGACGCGCGCGCTCGACCTGATGGGCGCCGTGGTGCCGGGGCGCATGTGAGCCGCACGACGCGCGTCACGTACGTCCGGTGCAGCAGAGACGACGACTATCTGCGGTCGCTCGAGGCCGTTGGCCTCGACGTCCGCGTCGTGGATCACGACGGCGACATCGCCGCCGCGCTGCATGGAAGCGGTGGAGTCGTGCTCGCAGGTGGGCCCGACGTCGATCCGGCGCACTACGGCGAAGACGTGCACCCGGCCAACTCGCTGGCGGGCGACGTGCGCGACGCGTTCGAACTGGAAGTCGCGCGGCACTGCCTGCGCGAGGCGCTGCCGCTGCTCGCGATCTGTCGCGGCATGCAGATCCTCAACGTGGCCGCCGGCGGGACGCTCATCCAGGACGTGCCGTCGCAGGTGTCGCTCGCGCTCGCGCATGCGATGGACGAGACGTTCACCACGATCGCTCACGCGATCGAGGTGCGGCCAGACTCGCACGTCGCGCGGGCTGTCGCCCACGGCGCACCGACGACAGTGAACAGCCGGCACCATCAGGCGGCGAAAGTCGTCGCGAGGCCCCTGGTCGTCACCGCCATCGCCACCGACGGGATCGTCGAGGCCATCGAGGCCCCGGCGCTCCCCTTCTGCGTGGGCGTGCAGTGGCACCCCGAGAACTTCTGGCGCACGGGCGAGTTCCTTCCCCTCTTCCGCGCCTTCGCCGCCGCCTGCGCACCATAGGCCGAACGGGGGCGCGCGGCCACTCCCCCAGTCAGGTGTAGCCGCCCGATGTCATCCGGCGGACGGAGTCCGTCGGAGAGACACCACCGTCTCGACGTGGGCGGTCATCGGGAACAGGTCGAACATCGTCATGGATGTGACCTGGAGGCCAGAGGCGACGAGCGCCTGCATGTCGCGCGCCAGCGTGGCCGGGTCGCACGACACGTAGGTCACCGCTGACGGATGTGCCGACGCGAGGGCCTCGCTCGCCACACGCGACAGCCCGGTCCGCGGAGGATCGACGATCACATGCGCGTCGGCGAGCGTCGCGGCGTCCTGCTTCACGAATCCCTCGACGTCGCCGCGGACGGCACGCACACGCGCACCGTACGGCGCGGCGTTGACGACGAGGTCTTCGGCGGCCACGGCATCGCCTTCGACGCACACGACCGACGACGTACCGGCGGCCGCCGCGCTAATGCCAAAGACGCCAACGCCGGCGTAGAGATCGACAACGCGGGCATCGCCACGCATGGTCCCGATCACATGGGGAACGAGTCGCGGCAGAAGGCAGCGGTTGCCTTGAAAGAAGGCCGACGCATGCCGCACGAGCGCCGGCGCGTCCGGCGCTGTCACGCCAAGGCTCGCCATCGACTCGCGCACCCACGGGTGCCCCGCAATCGCGACGGGATGGCGCGATGCGGCGAGCCCTGCGCTCACCCCCGTGTACTCGTCACTCCCCTGCACGCCCGCGCTCCACACGTCGCCATGCCGTGGCAGCGGACGCGACAGTTCCAGATGCGCCGCGCGCGCCGCGCCATCGACAGACTGCGTCACCACGATCGCCTCGACGGTCCGCGCCACGTCGGGCCTCAGACGGCCGACGATGTCCTGGGCCAGGTCGAGCAGGCCCGGGGCGAGCTGCCCCGACGGCCCGGCGTCGCACAGGGCATGCGTCCCTTCGCGATAGAAACCGACACGGCCGCCACTGACGTGCAGACGCGCGCGCAGGCGCCATTCCCGCGTCGGCGATTCCACGATATCGATCGGCGGAAGGTCGCGAAGACGGCCGATGCGCCCCAGCGCGTCTTCGACGATCGCGCGCTTCAGATCGAGTTGTCGCGGATAGGCCACATGCGCGAACGCCAGGCCGCCGCACAGGGGATCGACGTCGGGCACGATACGATCCGGCGACGCCCCCTCGACTTCGACCACCGTGCCGAACGCCACACCCTTGCCCGAGCGTTCGAGGGCGATCCGCACACGCTCACCGGGGATCCCGCCGCTCACGAGCACGACGCGACCGTCGATCCGTGCGAGCGATCGCCCGCCGGCCACGGGCTTCTCCAGCGTGACGGCAACAGTCTCATCAGCCATCGAGTCGCACCTGTGGCAGCAGGAACCGCCGCCGCGCCAGTTCGCGCAGCAGCGTCGCTTCCGCGTCGGCCAACGCCGGCGCGGGCATGGAACCGCGATGCGGCGCCAACTCCTCCGCGGCATGTCGACGCAGGTCCTCGCGTTCGGCGGTCGACAGCGCACGCACGGCCGCGCTCGTCATCTCCTCGTCGATCGTCCCCAACTTCGCGATGAGCGTCGCACGCGCATCGCCGCGAGCGCCGCGCGCCTGATCGAGACAGGCGTCGGCGGCGCCGATCGCGGCACCGAGCGCGTCACGCAGCAGCGGGGAAACGTCGCCGGTGGCCAGCAGAGCCGACAGCCGCACGAGCACGCGCTCGATGTGCCGCGGCAGCGACGGACCGCGCGCGGCAGGTGACGCGGGCCCATCTGCCGCGTCGTCGACAGTCTGAGCATCCGTACTCTGAACGACGTGGGCACCAACGGCCCGCCGCCATTGCTCGAACGCATCCCGCACGTCGGCCTCGCAGAACTCGATGCGAAGGGGACGCCTCTGGGGACCACGTGCCGCGCGTCGCGCCTGCGTGCGATCCACGCCGTGCAGCACGATGCGTACGGGAATGCCTTCGGATGCCCAGCCTGAGACGAGCAGGAACGCCGGCCCGACGATGCGCACGAGGTGCCCGCCGTTCACGCGGCACAGGTGGGCTTCGACCTCGCGGCAGTACGCCCCGATGTCGACACCCTCGGCCTTCGCATCCGTTCCCCGCGTCATGCGTCGGCTGTCTCCAGCAGCCACTCGATCTCGCCGCCGTGGACGACGTGGTCGCCGTCGATGCTCCGCACGCGCAGTGCACCGCGTTCGTCGATGCCTGCCGTACGCCCCTCGCGCATCACGCCATGCGCGTGCCAGCGGACACGCGTGCCATCCACCGAGGGAGCCATGTCTCGCCACCGCTCACGGACCTCTGCGGCGCGTCCGTCGGCGAGACGCGTCACACCTTCCGACACGCGTGTGAGCAGCGCGGTCACGAGTGGCGATACGAGCGCCACGCCGTCGCGCGGCGATGGCACCACGCTGTCGAGCGCGATCATGCGTGCCGCCACGTCAGGCGGTGCGGACGTCGACACGACGTTGATGCCAATCCCGACGACGATGGTCCGCAGTGCGGCGCCGTCTCCGGCCCCTTCGGCAAGGATGCCGGCGAGTTTGCGCCATGCCAGGGGTTGGTGTGTTCGCACCATGACGTCGTTGGGCCACTTGAGTTCCACGCCCGTCGCACCGATGTCGCCCAACGCAGACACGACGGCCACGCCCGCCATCAGCGTGACCAGCGACGTCACCGGCGATCCCGCGTCGGCGCGGACGGCAGGCCAGGTTTCCGGTCGCAGGAGCGTGGAGAGATACAGGCCATGCGCGTCTGGAGAGTGCCACGTTGCGCCACGACGACCGCGGCCGGCCGTCTGCGCAGCCGCGATCGACGTCCATCCCTCCGGCACACCCTCACCCGCCGCACGCGCGACATCGTCGTTGGTGGAGGACGTCGTGGCGTGAATCGAGACGTGGCGCGCGAACGCACCTGCCGTGGGCAACGCGCGCGCCACACCGTCTCGCACGGCGGCGAGCCAGGCGGCAGTGGTGGTGCTCACGGGACCGGCGCGATCTTGAAACTGAGATCCACGGCGGGCGACGAATGCGTCAACGCACCCACCGAGACGAAGTCCGCACCCGTTGCGGCGATGGCCGGAATGCGATCGAGCGTGACGCCGCCAGACACTTCCACGAGCGCGCGCCCCTTCGAACGACGCACCGTCTCGGCGAGCGTGTCGAGGTCCATGTTGTCTGCGAGGATGCGCGTGGCGCCGGCATCGAGCGCGACGTCGAGCTCGTCGAGCGTCCGCACTTCCACTTCGACGACCATGTCTTCGGCTGCGGTGCGCATCCGCTCGAGCGCCTGCCGCACACCACCCGCCAGTGCGATGTGGTTGTCCTTGATCAGGATCCCATCGTCCAGCGCGAACCGATGGTTCGTCGCCCCACCGGCCCTCACGGCATACTTCTCCAGCACGCGTAACGTCGGCGTCGTCTTACGCGTGTCGAGCACGACGAGCGGATGGCCGGCGGCAGCCTCGGCATAGCGCCGCGCCATCGTGGCGATGCCGGACATGCGCTGCATGAAGTTGAGCGCCGTGCGTTCCGCGGTGAGCAGGGCGCGCGCCCGGCCCGTGACTTCCGCCACGAGCGTGCCCGCCTCGCAGAAGTCGCCGTCGGCGCGATGGCGCACCATCACGCTCGCGGGATCCAGTTGCAGAAACGTCTCCTCGGCAACGTCGAGGCCGGCGATGACGCATGGCTCCTTGGCCAGCAGGCGTCCGTGGCCGCGCTGCGAGTCCTCGACCGTGCCTTCGGTGGTGACGTCGCCCCATCCGAGATCCTCGGCCAGCGCACGGCGGACCAGTTCCCGGTACAGCGCCTTGTCGAGCGGCGCCAGCGAGGTGCTCACGCGTTGACCTCTGGTGCGGGTTCCAGTTCGCCGAGTTCGACTGCCGCGGCACGCGGATCGCCCTCGGACGTTCGCACCTGCCTGACGAAGCCCGAAGCGGCCACATCGGCGCGCGCGGCCTCGAAGGCCGCGAGATCGGCGGCCGACGCCGTCACGTGGAAGTCGACGACTGGTGTGCGCAGCGGCTTCTTCGCTTCCGACTTGGTGCGGCGGATCTCGCCGAGTGCCCACGACGCCATGGCGAGCGCGTCGCTGCCTGCCTCATCGGCCGTCCCGCCGATCGCGTCGAGCACTTCGGTCGACGTCGGCCACGCCGCGTGATGCACCGATCCCTGCTTCCACCACGACCACACTTCCTCGGTGACGTACGGAAGGAACGGCGCGAAGAGACGCAGCAGCGTGCCGAGCGTGACCACCATCGCCGCGTTGGCCGATGCCGCCCCATCGACGCCGAGATCGCCGTAGCGGCGCGCCTTCACGAGCTCGAGGTAGTTGTCGCAGAAATCCCAGAAGAACTGCTCGGTGCGCTCGAGCGCGCGCGTGTAGTTGTAGTCCTCGAGATCGGCCGTCGCGTCGGCGACGAGCGCGGCAAGCCTCGTCACGAGCCCGCGATCGACCGGCGCGGTGATGGCGCCCATCGGCTCGGTGCGTCCGAGCGCGAACTTCGCGGCGTTGAGCAGCTTGATCGCGAGACGGCGTCCCACGCGCATCTGCCCCGTGTCGAACGCCGTATCTGCGCCAGGCCTGCCGCTCGCGGCCCAGTAGCGGACCGCGTCAGAGCCGTGCTCCTCGAGCAGTCCCATCGGCGTGACGACGTTGCCCTTCGACTTGGACATCTTCTTGCGGTCGGGGTCGAGCACCCAGCCCGAGATGGCCGCGTGCGTCCAGGGCAGCGAATCCTGTTCGAGGTGCGCGCGCAGCACCGTGGAGAAGAGCCACGTCCTGATGATGTCGTGCGCCTGCGGCCGGAGGTCCAGCGGGAACACACGCGCGAACGTGTCGGCGTCCTCGCCCCACTGCGCGACGATCTGCGGCGTGAGCGACGATGTCGCCCACGTGTCCATGATGTCGGGATCGCCGATGAAGCCGCCCGGGACGCCGCGCTGCGAGGCGTCGTATCCCTCAGGGGCGTCTGTGGATGGATCCACTGGCAGTCGCGCCTCGTCGGCCACGATCGGCGCGTCGTACTGCACGGTGCCGTCGGCAGCGATCGGATACCACACGGGGAACGGCACGCCGAAGAAGCGCTGCCGCGACACGCACCAGTCGCCGTTGAGGCCTTCCACCCAGTTCTCGAACCGCGCGCGCATGTACGGCGGATGCCACTCGAGCTGGCGGCCTCGCGCCAGCAGCGCCTCGCGATGCGGCATCGTCCTGATGAACCACTGCCGGCTCGTGACGATCTCCAGCGGACGATCGCCCTTCTCGTAGAACTTCACGGCGTGCGTGATCGGTCGCGGCTCGCCGAGCAGATCGCCCGACTCCTTCAACTGCTCCACCAGACGCGTGCGTGCCTGCGACGCGCCACGCCCGACGAGCGGTGCGTATGCGGCCTCGGCACGAGCAGGGTCGACCGATGGCCATGCGTCGCCGCCGAACGCGATCTGACGCAACGTGCCATTGGCCTCGATGATCGATCTGACGGGCAGGTTCAGTTCACGCCACCAGATGACGTCGGTGAGATCGCCGAACGTGCAGATCATCGCGATGCCGGTGCCCTTCTCGGGATCGGCGAGGTGGTGCGGGCGGATGGGAACCTTCACGCCGAAGAGCGGCGTGATGACTTCGGTGCCGAACAGCGGTTTGTACCGCTCATCATCGGGATGTGCCACGAGCGCCACGCAGGCAGGCAGGAGCTCCGGCCGCGTGGTGTCGATCTGGACGTATCCGTTGCCGTCGGCGCGTGCGAAGCGAATCGTGTGGTACGCGCCGGGCACCTCGCGATCCTCGAGTTCGGCCTGCGCAACGGCCGTGCGGAAGTCCACGTCCCAGAGCGTGGGCGCTTCGAGCTGATACGCCTGTTGCCGGGCGAGCAGCCTGAGGAAGGCGAGTTGCGAGATCCGTTGCGCGCGCCTGCCGATCGTGGCGTAGGTCAGCGACCAGTCGACCGACAGCCCGAGGTACTTCCACAGGTGCTCGAACGCCTTCTCGTCTTCCGCCGTGAGGCGTGCACACAGATCGATGAAGTTCGGACGCGAGATCGAGATCGGCTGCTTGCCCGGCGTGGCCGGCGGCTCGAACGACGGGTCGTACGGCAACGACGGATCGCAGCGGACGCCGTAGTAGTTCTGCACGCGGCGCTCGGTGGGCAGGCCGTTGTCGTCCCAGCCCATCGGATAGCACACGGAGAAGCCGCGCATCCGTTTGTAGCGGGCGATGACGTCGGTGTGCGTGTAAGAGAACACGTGGCCGACGTGGAGCGAACCGCTCACCGTAGGCGGCGGGGTGTCGATCGCGAAGACCTCGTCACGAGGCCGCGTGCCGTCGAACCTGTAGATCTGCTCGGCGTCCCAGCGGGGCTGCCATTTCGCTTCGAGGCCCTCGAGGGCCGGCTTCTCCGGGACGGTATAGGACGGGGACTGGCTCGACGCCTCTGACATCACCCGACGATCGTACTCGTGAAGGCGCCGGATTTCATCAGGCGCGCCATCGTCAGACGGTCCCGGTCTTGATTCGATCGATCTCGGCCGCGATCATGCGTTCCGCGATCTCCACGACGCGCGCGTTGACCTCCTCCCGGAGCACCGAATCTGTCAGCCGCGCGGCCACGCGGCGCGCGATGTCGTCGAGGAGCGCGTCGGATATGAGGGCGCTCGACGGCCCGACCGCCGCGGGGCCTTCTCCACGTTCCTCCGCGAGGATGGCCGCGAACGCGCCAGCCCGGGTGGCAGGTGGTGTGGCGACGGGGGCAGCGGCCGATTCCTCTACGACCTCCACCGCCGCATCCGGCGCGGACGCCTGAGCCGACGGCAACTCTTCGGCCGGCTCCGGAGGGGCAACAGGGGCGAGCGCGGCACGTCCCTGCCGCATGGCCAGGTGCTGTTCGAGGCGCGAGGCGTACGTGTCCAGTCCCGGCGCCAGCGTCGCGACGCCCTCAGCGGCCGGCGGTGTGGCGCCAGGTCTGGGCGGCGCGAACTCTCCCAGCGACTCCCCGCGTTCGCCCCCGAGCATGCGCTTCACGAGCGACACGACCTGCTGCGGCTCGAACGGCTTCACCAGCACCGCGTCGGCCTGGCACGCTTCCGCCCGCATGTCGTCGATGGGCTCGAACGCGCCCGTCATCAGCACGACGGGCACGGCGGCCAGCGAGGCCTGGCCGCGCACCCACGCCGCCACATCGTACCCGTCGCGGGCGGGCATGGTGGTGTCGGCCAGGATGACGTCAGGCGTGTTCCCCGCGCCGAGATAGCCCACGACCTCGTCTCCATCGCTGAACGAGACGACCTTGAAACCCTCCTCGGCGAAGGTCAGCTCGATCACGCGCTGGACCGTGACGCTGTCGTCGGCCAGCAACAGGGTGTAGCTCATGGCCGTGAGCGTAGTGACGCAGGCGCGCCCGCGTCAAGCACCGCCGGAACCCTGCAACGCCGAGGTCCGTCAAAGCGGGAGTGCCGGCCTCGCGCAAGCGAGCCCGTCCCTCCCTCCCACACCCCTCGCGTTCGTTCGTTCGCTCTTCCGTCGTTATCGAGTTGGGGTCGTTCTGCTGCCCCGGATGCGCACCGAGCCGAGCCGCAGGCCCGAAGGGCTGACCGGTTGCCGGTTGCCGATCATAATCCGTAAGACGATACTGTCACGTTTCAGACACAGCGCTCCACTCTCATGCGTGCGGCCGCAGACGCCAGCAGGTGGCGTTCCTTCCAACCGGCCGCGCAGGACTCATACCATGCGTATCTTCATCAAGACACTCGTCCTGCTCGTCTGCTGTGTGGCCGCCATCGCGGCAGGCGGCTTCACGTATCTCATGCTCGGCTACCCGAAGGTCGGGCCCGCGCCAGACGTCACGATCGAGCGAACGTCCGAGCGCATCGCGCGCGGCAAGTACCTTGCCGACCACGTTGCCGCGTGCACCGACTGCCACAGCCAGCGCGACTGGGCACGCTACGCCGGGCCAGTCAAGGACGGCACGTATGGTGCCGGAGGCGAAGTGTTCGACGAGTCGATGGGGATGCCCGGCCGCGTCGTGTCGCGCAACATCACGCCCGGCGCGCTCGGCGACTGGACCGACGGCGAGATCCTGCGCGCGATGACTGCTGGAGTCTCGCGCGACGGCTCGCCGTTGTTCCCGCTCATGCCGTATCTCGACTACGGTGCGCACATGGATCCCGAAGACGCGAAGGCGATCGTGAGCTACCTGCGCACGATTCCAGCCTCGTCGCACGCACCGGAGCCCACGCGACTGAACTTCCCGCTTCCGCTCATCGTGCGTACGATGCCGCAGCAGCCCGCGCGCGTTGCGACGCGACCGGCGACAGACGATCGTGTCGCGCAGGGCGAGTACCTCGTGCAGATGGCCGGCTGCACGCACTGCCACACGCCGATGGATGACAGCCGGCAGCCGCTGCCGGGACGTACGCTGGCCGGAGGCACGCCGTTCGCGTTCCCGAATGGCGTCGTGGCTCGCGCGGCCAACCTGACACCGCACGCCTCGGGCATCGGCGCGTGGACCGAAGCCGACTTCGTGCAGCGCTTCAAGAGCGCCGCGGTCGAACCGCAACTGGTGGTCGCAGGCGGATTCAACACGCCGATGCCGTGGCAGGCCTACGCCGGCATGACGTCCGATGACCTCGGCGCCATCTACGCCTACCTGCGCACGCTGCCCGCCGTCGACCACGCGGTCGAGAAGGTCGGCTACCTGCAGGCCGGCACGGCGATCCCGTAAGAACGACGCGTGGTCGCGTTTCGGACTGGTGCGGCGGTGCTTGATGTCAACGGTCCAGAGGCCACTCACCTTCGCGAGGGCCAACTGCCTGCCGTCGGCCCGTCGCGCTCACGTAGAGAACTGCTTCGGAACGTACAGCGGGACCAGCGCGCTCGAGTCGACGTACGTCGTCATCGCTCTCCGCGACTCTCGATGACGAGCGCAGCACCGCTCATCGGCAACACGCGATCGCCGAACACGGCGCGGGTCCGCGCCTCCAGATCCGGCCATGCCGTGGCCTTGCCGATCGGACGCACGGGAGCCAGTCGCGCCACCGGCCTCCTGTGACGAGTCACTTCAACGGTCTCGCCCCGTTCCACACGCCCCATCACGGCCTTCGGGTTCTGCTGCAGTTCCCGCACGGACACGGTCGCCTTGCCCATGTCATGCATTTCATTCGACATTCGATGCACGGTCAATGCCGTGTCCGACATCTGACCGTCGGATGAAACGCGGCGGCTACCCCGCACGGGCTGAAGCCCGTGCGCTCCATCCCATCATCTCGGGAGTCCGGTGCGTGACCGGGATCAGTTGGTGACCTTCAGGCCGGTCAGCCGGCGCGGCGCATCGTCGGCGGCGCCGGCCTTCACTTCGATCAGGAAATCGCCGGCCGGGAGGCTCGCGAGGGGGATCTCGGCTTGGTGCGTGAACGGACTGCCCTCCGGAGCGGGCCGCACGACGAGCGGGCTCATGCCGTCGCCCGCACGGCTCATCAACCGAATCGATGGTTCGGCACCCGTCACCGTGACGCGCAGCAGCAGCTTCTCGGTACGACTGAACTGACGGGCGGCCGTCGGTTGCACCGTGGGCGCCGCCATCAGCGCCTGCATGTCGCGCTGCGTCCGCGCCCGGAAGAGCGCGGGCGTCCCCACCACCTGAGGGTCCTTGCTGAAGTCGGGCACCGCCAGTTCGAGGATGTCCGAATCGACAACACCGCCGGACGTCCCTTCCATCGACACCTTCACCTGCGCGGTGCCCGGCGCGATGAGGAACGACGTCTGTCCACCGCCCGGCACGGGAGGACCGCCTGCGGAGGGTCCTGCCGGCGCGCCCTGCACCTTGCCGCGGAACACCGGTCCTTCGGTTTCATTCACGGCCATCACGGTGACCTGTGACACGGGTTCGACGCCCGAGGCCTGCGCGCCGGCAGCCGCCGACACGGGCTCCCACGAGAAGAGCACGCGCGTCTTGCCGCTCGGGTCCGGCGCATACCCCACCCAGGTGCGCACGCTCTTCGCGCGCGCAACCCTGTCGATCTCCGACAAGGCGATCCCCACGTCGGGCGGTGGTCCCGCCACCGGTGCCGCCATGGCCGTCGCGGCCTCGTCCGCCCTGAGCGCCCAGTAGCCGCGACGCGCGCGCACTTCCACGCCCGGCCGCTTCACGCGCACCCGAATCTGATGGAACCGGCCGTCTGTCGGCGCGGCGCTGGACGAGTACCCGAGGAGGTAGTACGCGCTGGCATCGCGCATCATCTGCGCGAGCCCGCCGCCGATGTCGTTGCGGTTCACGATCGCGCGACCATCCGTCTCGTCGGCCATCACCCGCAGCGTGTCCTGCGTCGCACGCAGCGCCGTGCCGTCCATCGTCAGGCCTATGCCCTCGTCGATGTCGAACTCGAAGCCCGCCAGGCCGCGCGGGTCGAGCATGTACATCGACACGTTGTTCCGATTGGCCTCCCTCGTCACGTCGCGCATGAGATTCTGCACGTCCATGTCGCCGAAGAACCTGTTGCGATCCTCCGCCAGCGCCCCCATCGGATCGATTGACGCGTCGCCGGTCAACGCCGACGTGCCGACGCCCACGATGCCGCTCTGCGCGTTGTTGCCACGCAGCTGCGGCGGCACGTAGTCCGTGTAGCCCTCGCTCACCACGATCACGGTCTTGCGGCCTTCGCGCAGGCCGCCGAGGCGCGTCATCAGGCCGCGAAGCGCTGTCAGGCTCACCTGGTTGCGGATCTTCTCGACGATCTGCGTGGGATAGTTCGCGTACTGCTCCTCGAAGATGTTGCGCGGCGGGATGTACCGGTACTTGCGGCCCTGCCACGAGAGGATCTGCTGGATCACCGCCTTCTTGTTGCGCGTGAAGCTCACCGCGCGCACGGGATCGAGCGGATACATCATCGCGATCATGTCGAGCGGGCCGACCTGCGTGTCGATGAACCGGACCAGCGGATCCTTCACCGAGAGGCTCGTGCCGAGGCGCACGTGGTAGTCGTCGAAGAAGATCACGAACAACCGCACATCGTCGCGGCGGGCTTCGGCCTCCTCGGCGTAGATCGAGTTGATCTCGCGCGCCGATGACTCTCCTGGCGGCGGATGGCCGTCGACGCGAATCAGCTTGAAGGTCTCGACGGTCTGCGGCTTGCCGTCCTCCAGGACTTCGAAGTCCGCCGGCGTCAGGTCCGCAACCGGACGTCCTTGCTTGTCCGTGACGATGGCGTCGACGCGAACGAAGTTGATGTCGGTCCGGAACGTCGGCTGCGCCGGAGCATCGGGATCCTGCGGCGGTTCGGCGTCGGCAGGCGGAGTCGCCGGCGGCCGCGCCGAGGGTGGCTGTTGCGAAGATGCCGGCGGCGCGGACGACTGTTGTGCCGCCACGCCGACCAGCGTGGCCGAGAACGTCAGGACGGCGACGGCACTGCGCAGCGCTGACCCGAGCATGTGTATCGGTGATGATAGCATCGCGTTCTGGTGACGATGCCCGCTGCCGCGACGCCCGTGGCCCTCACGACCCTCTCCGAAGACGAGCGCCTGCTGCGCCGGAGCATCCGCGAATTCGCCGAGCAGGAGGTGGCTCCGCGCGTTCGCGCCATGGACGAGGCTGCGCGTCTCGATCCTGCCGTGGTGTCGCGTCTCTTCGAGCTGGGTCTGATGGGCATCGAGGTGCCGGCACGGCTCGAGGGCGCCGACGGCACGTTCTTCCATGCCGTGCTCGCCGTCGAGGAACTGTCGCGCGTGGATCCGTCAGTGGCCCTGCTCGTCGACGTCCACAACACGCTCGTCGTGAGCGCCCTGCGCCGCTGGGGCACCGAGGTGCAGCAACAGGCCTGGCTGCCGCGCCTGGCCACCAACGCCGTCGGCGCCTATGCCCTCTCCGAGGCGGGATCGGGCAGCGACGCGTTCGCGCTCGTCACGCGCGCCACGCGCGACGGCGACGACTTCGTGCTCGACGGCCGGAAGCTGTGGATCACCAACGCCGCGGAGGCGGCGCTCTTCGTGGTATTCGCGACAGTGGATCCCACGGCGGGCTATCGCGGGATCACCGCGTTCCTCGTGCCGCGCGACACGCCCGGATTCACGATCGGACGCAAGGAGGACAAGCTCGGCATCCGCGCGAGCAGCACCTGCGAGCTCGTGTTCGACGGCTGCCGCATCCCCGCGTCGAGCGTGCTGGGCGAGGTGGGACGCGGCTACAAGGTCGCCATCGAAACGCTGAACGAAGGACGCATCGGCATCGGCGCGCAGATGCTCGGCCTCGCGCAGGGCGCGCTCGATCACGCCATTCGCTACACGAAGGAACGCCGGCAGTTCGGCAAGGCCATCGCCGACTTCCAGGGCGTGCGGTTCCAGCTCGCACGGGCGGCGATGGAGGTCGAGTCGGCGCGACTGCTCGTGTACAACGCGGCACGCCTGCGCGATGCGGGACAGCCGTTCCTCACCGAAGCGGCGATGTGCAAGCTGCACGCGTCGGAGGTCGCCGAACGGACGGCGTCGCTCGCGATCAACCTGTTCGGCGGCTATGGCTTCGTCAAGGACGCGCCCGTCGAGAAGCTGTATCGCGACGCGAAGGTCGGCCAGATCTACGAAGGCGCGTCGAACCTGCAACTGCAGACGATCGCCAAAGCGCTGCTCGCCTGACCGCAGGCCTCACCCTTCGTACCGCACGACGAGCAGCGAGACGTCGTCGCCTGCGGGGCGGCCGTCTCTGAACTCGACCGCCGCGTCGAGCAGCGCATGCGCCATCTCCGATGGCGTGCGCCCGGCGACCGCCGCCAGCGTCGACGCGATGCCACTCGTCCCGAAGTCCTCGCCCGTGTGAGAGGTCGACTCGCTGACCCCATCGCTGTAGATGACGAGCGCGTCGCCAGGCGACATCGTGATCGTCTCCACGTCCCACGAACCGAACGGCAGGAGTCCGAGCACCGGCCCTCCCGACTCGAGCATCGTCACCTCGCCTGACGCGCGCACGAGCGCGGGCGCGCAGTGTCCCGCATTGGCGAGTTCGAGGCGACCATCGCCATGCAGCACCGCGGCACCGAGCGTGAGGTACTTGTTGCCGGGACTGTAGTGCAGCAACTCCGTGTGGAGCGTGGGCAGGATGTCCGACAAGGGCTGGCCGAGGTCGTGCAGCAGGCGCAGCATGCCCGTCGCGAGCGCCATGATGAGCGACGCCCCGACCCCCTTACCCGACACGTCGCCGAGCGTGAGGGCCAGGCTGCCATCCGGCCGTATCACGCCCTGATACAGGTCGCCGCCGACCGACGCGGCGGACTCGGTCTGTGCGAACGTCGACGCGAAGGGCACCTCAGGCGGCGGTTGCAGGAGCGCGGCCTGGATGTCCTTGGCGATCGTCATCTCATGTTCGTAACGCGCCTTGGCACGGGCGTCCTTGTAGAGCCGCGCCGAATCGATCGCCATGGCCGCGTCTGCAGCCAGCGATTCGAAGATGGCAATCTCCTCGTGCGGCACCACATGCATGCTGGCGGGGCGCGACACGAGGAGCGCACCCACTGCGTCGAGGCGGCCGATGAACGACGAGTCGTCGGCCAGCGCGCGCCTGGCAACCATGAGCGGAGTGGCCACGATGTCTGGGCGGGACCCCACCGCGCCGCCGACGAGCGTCTCGTGCATCGCCTGACTCGTGATGGTGCGGCGCCCCTTCACGGCCTGCGTGAGCAGGTCCATTTCCTGCTGCCCGACGGGTGGCGACGCCAGTCCCGGCAGGCGCAGGACGAGTTCGAGCTTCTGGTCCGGGTTGATGAGCGCGAGCGCGCCGGCATCGGCGCGCATGATGCGGATGGCCGACCGCAAGACCGCCGCCAGCACTTCGGGCAGCACGGCCGCGCTGTTCAGTTGCCGCGCAACGTCGAGCAGTTCCTGGAGATGCCTCACGCCGGCGTTACGGTCGTCGGGGCCTGCCGACTCCAGCAGCGTGGCGATGGTCTGGCTCACCACGTCGAACTGGACGCGCCGGCCGAAGCGCACGCGATCCCCATCGGCCAGGATGTGCGCCGTGATGCGGACGTCGTTCACGAACGTCCCCACGGCGCTGCCAAGGTCTTCGAGGATCAACGCCTCGTCGCGCCAGGTCACCTGTGCATGGCGTCGCGACACGCTGGGCTCCGCGAGCACGACGTTCGAGAGCGGGTCGCGCCCGATGACGATCGGAGTGGCTTCGGGGAGGATCTCTGTCGTCGCGCCGGGGGAACCGGGGACGAGTTTCAGGCCGGCAGGTGTCATGCGATTCGCGTTAGTCCGTGCTTACGTCGTGACATGGTAGGCTGGCTGCCATGCGCAGCCTCGAGGAACAAGGCACACCGTCGGGACGTGGCCCGTGGATGCTGCTGGCGGGCGCGGCGATCGTCGCCGCCGCGATCGTCATCTGGTTCATCGCTGGTGGTGACGCTCCCGCTCCGACTCCCGCGGAGACCGCCGCGCAAGCCGGAGAGGCGAAGGCAACCCCATCTAGCGCCAACGAACGCCCCGCGCCGACCGAACGAACCAGCACGCCATCGCGGGGACCGTCATCGTCTGCCGCCAACGCGCCCCGCCGCCGTACCGAGCCGCCGGAGCCGGCGCCTCCCGCACGCGAACCGCGCGAACTCCGCGTGACGAGCGACGTGCCTGGTGCGTACGTCTTCCTGAACCGCAAGTACCTCGGCACCACGCCGCTGGCGTCGCGCGACGTGACGGCCGGAGCGTTCCAGCTGAACGTGCAACTGGAAGGGCGTCCGCCCGTGGTGCAGAACGTCGACATCGCCGAAGACGGGCCGACGACAGTCGCCGTCACGCTGCCGCCCGCTGCAGCGTCGGCGGCGGCCGTCGCGGCCATCGACCTCGAGGTTCCGGTGATCCACAAGCACACGGTGGGGTCCTGCGAAGGTACGCTGCGCGCGACGGGCGAGGGGTTCCGGTACGAGACGTCGCACAGGGATGCCTTCTCGCTGCCCTACGCCAACGTCGGCACGTTCTCGGTGGACTACACGGAGAAGCGGCTCCGCCTCTCGCAGCGCGGCGGCCGCACGTGGAATTTCACCACGACGGCCGAGAACGCCGACCCGCTGTTCGTCTTCCACCGCGACGTCCAGGCCGCTCGGACACAATGACGAATGATGGACCGGGCATCGGGCATCGGGCATCGGCTGGAGGCCAGGGGCTTCAGCCCCTGGCGTGACGGAAGTGCCGACCGTCACGCATCGAAGAGCCAGTGTCCGGGACCGTCGAGGAAGGCCTCGTAGTCGGGCATGACCGCGTGCGGGGCGGGAATGTTCCCGTTGAACTGCTCCTCGGTGAACGTGGTGGTGATGCCGACGCAGGTCATGCCCGCGCCGATGGCGGCGGCCACGCCTATCGGGGCATCTTCGAACGCCAGACAGGCGTCCGGCGGAATACCGAGGCGCTCGGCTGCCAGCAGGAACACGTCGGGGAACGGCTTGCCGCGGGGCACCTCGTCGCCGCGCGCGACGAGCGTCAGGTGCAGCCCGAGCCCCGATTCCTTCATGCTGTGCTCCACGTTCTTCAGCGGCGCCGACGTGGCGACGGCCACGGGGATCCCGCGGGCGTCGAGGCGCGCGAGCAGCGACAGCGCGCCGCGCACGGGCGCCAGCCTGCCGCGCGACAGCTGCCTGTAAGCGCCCTCTTTCTCTTCTTCGAACTGCAGCACGTCTTCCATGGACAGTTCGCGCTCGAACAGCATCGGGAAGATCTCGCTGTTCCGCTTCCCGTCGATGCGGCGCCGCACGTCCATCGTCATCGCCGGCAACCCGTGCGCCGCCACGAAACGCTCGAACGCCTGCGCGTGCAGCGGCATGTTGTCGACGAGCGTGCCGTCGAGATCGAACACCACACCACGCGGACGAAACGTGGACAGATCAGGCAATGTCAGACAACTCCTTCGGCAATCACCATGCGCTGCACCTCCGACGTGCCCTGATAGATCTCCGTCGCGCGGACGTCGCGGAAGAAGCGTTCCGCCGTCGAGCCACGACGATACCCTTCCGAGGCGAGAATCTGCATCGCACGATCGGCGGCGGCGTGCGCGGCCTCCGAGGCGGCGAGCTTGGCCATCGCGGCTTCGACAGTCACGCGCCCTCTGCGCGCCTTCGTTGTCGCCGCGCGCCATGTCAGCATCCGCGCGGCTTCGAGTCCCGTGGCCATGTCGGCCAGCATGAACTGGACCGCCTGATAGTCCGCGATCGGCTGCCCGAACGCGACACGACGCTTCGCGTAGGCGAGCGCCTGTTGCAGCGACGCCTCTCCAACGCCGAGCGCCTGCGCGGCAATCGCGATGCGGCCGCCGTCGAGCGCCTGCATCGCGATCGCGAATCCCTGTCCCGGCTCGCCGATCACGTCCTCCACGCCAACGGCCACATCATCGAGCACGAGATCCATGCAGCCGAGACCTCGCACGCCGAGTGAATCGGTGAGGTTGCGCCGCGTGACGCCGGGGGCGGACATCGGCACGAGGAACGCGGAGATGCGTCGCGCGCGCTGCGCGGGATCCGCGCTCGCAAAGACGATGGCGACGTCTGCGGCTTCGGCGTTGGCCACCCACACCTTCGTGCCGGTGAGACGGTAGCCATCGCCCGTGGGTATGGCCAGCGTCTGCTGATTGGCGGCGTCCGATCCCGCCTGCTCCTCCGACAGCGCGAACGCACCGATGGCCTCGCCCGTGACGAGGCGACGCAGCCATGCGGCGCGCTGCTCGGCGGTGCCGTGCCGCAACAACGTCTCGGCAACCAGCGACGTGGTCACCGACAGGATCACGGCGACCGTCGCACTCGCGCGTGCGATCGCTTCGAGCGCGAGCACGTACGCCACATCGTCCGCACCGGCACCGCCCCACTCTTCGGGGATGGTGATGCCCCCAAGCCCGAGAGCCCCGGCCTGTCGGATCAAGTCGCGCGGAAACGCGTGACGCTCGTCAATGTCCGCCGCCACGGGCGCGACGACATCGTCGGCGAACCGACGCGCGAGGTCCGCAAACGCCTGCTGCCGATCGCTGGGGGTGACGCGCACGGGACTCAGCGTAGCAGAGGCGCCGCACTTCGCCACTCAGTCGAGTGTGACCGCCGCGTGGGGTGGCTGTGATACGCGGGACACTGCCTGCCACGCCAGGAGGCCGTTCATGCGTGCGCACGGCTGGTTCCTGTGTGGTTCCGGTGTTCGTCGCTGGCCCGACCACAAGGGTCGCCCCTAGAAGACGCCGGCGGGATCGAAGAGCGGGCGCAGGCGGGCGGCGGTGGCGTCGAGCGTCTCGGGCAACACGCGACTCTCGCCGACGGTGGTCATGAAGTTGGTGTCGCCGTTCCAGCGCGGAACCACGTGGATGTGCAGGTGATCGGCGACGCCAGCACCCGCGGCCTTGCCGATGTTGATCCCGACGTTGAGTCCGTGCGGCTGATAGGCGTGGCGGAGCACGCGTTCGGCGCGCTGCGTGAGTTGCATCAATTCGTGCAGTTCTTCCGGCGTCGCGTCACCCAGCGTGGCGATGTGACGACCCGGCACCACCATCAGGTGGCCGTTGTTGTAGGGGAACAGATTGAGGATGACAAAGCAGGTCGTGCCGCGATGGACGACGAGCGCATCCTGCGCGGCGTCGGCACCGGCGTCGGCGGTGCAGAAGACGCATCCCGGCGGCACGCTGCCGCCCGTCGTCACGTACTGCAGGCGCCAGGGCGACCAGAGGTGATCCATCGCGCGCTCAGGAGGCGACGGATGCCTCGCCGGCTTCGACGGCTTCCGGCTCGTCGTCGACGGTACTGGCGTTGATCAGATCCTTCAGTTCCTTGCCCGGCTTGAAGTAGGGCACGTGCTTGGACGGCACGTCCACGCGATCGCCGGTCTTGGGGTTGCGGCCCTGGCGGGGCTCGCGTCGACGCAGGCGGAAGCTGCCGAATCCCCTGAGTTCCACCTTGTCGCCGTCCTGCAGGGCGCGGACCACCGACTGGAAGACCGTCTCGACGATCAGTTCGGCGTCCTTCTTGGTGAGCGCGGAGACACGGGAGACCTCTTCGACGAGATCCGCCTTGGTCATGGGAATCCTCGGGAAAAGTACGACGCCGGCCCGGGCATGTGTGCCGGGCCGGCGTCGGGGTCTGCTTACTGCTGCTGCTTGAAGTGATCGCCCAGCGTGGCGCCGCCCGTGGACGAGGCCTCGCTGATGTACTGCCCCCAGTCAGCGCGGTAGGAATCGTCCTTGAGCGCCCTGATGCTCAGGCCGACCTTGCGCTCCGCCGGGCTCAACTTGATGACCTTCATCGGGTAGGCCTGCTCGACCTGCAGGTCGACCTTCTCTTCCCCGTTGTCGGCATCGAACTCCGACACGTGGATGAGCCCCTCGATGCCCTCGGCCAGCTCGACGAACGCGCCAAAGGAGGTCATGCGCACGACCTTGCCCTCGACCACGTCACCGACCTGCACGCGGCCGAAGAAGTCGTCCCACACGTCGGCGGCCAGCTGCTTGAGGCCGAGCGACAGGCGCTGGTTCTCGGCGTCGATGTTGAGCACCATCGCCTCGACCACGTCGCCCTTCTTGAGCATCTCCGACGGGTGCTTGAGGCGCTTGCTCCACGACATGTCCGAGATGTGGATCAGGCCGTCGATGCCGTCCTCCACCTCGACGAACGCACCGAACTCGGTGAGGTTGCGCACCTTGCCCTTGATCTTCGTGCCCACCGGATACTTGTCGGTGAGCTCGTGCCAGGGGTTGGTCTCCACCTGCTTGAGACCGAGCGAGATGCGGCGCGCCGACGGATCGACGCCGAGCACCATCGCCTCGACAGAGTCGCCCACGTTGAGGATCTTCGACGGGTGCTTGACGCGCTTGCTCCACGACATCTCGCTCACGTGGATGAGGCCTTCCACGCCGGGCTCGAGTTCGATGAAGGCGCCGTAGTCGGTGAGGCTGACCACGCGGCCGGTGACGCGCGCCGTGACAGGGTAGCGCTCCACCACGTCGGACCACGGGTCGGTCGTGAGCTGCTTGTGACCGAGCGACACGCGCTCGTTCTCGGGATCGAACTTGAGGACGATGACGTCGACCTCGTCGTTGACCTTGAACAGCTCCGACGGGTGCTGCACGCGGCCCCACGACATGTCGGTGATGTGGAGCAGGCCGTCAATGCCGCCGAGGTCGATGAACGCCCCGTAGTCGGTGATGTTCTTGACCACGCCCCGCATGACCTTGCCCTCGGCCAGCGTCTCGAGCGTGTGCTTCTTCTTCTCGGCGTTCTCCTCCTCGAGGAGGACCTTGCGCGAGAGCACGATGTTGCCGCGCTTCTTGTTGACCTTGATGACGCGCATGCGCAGTTCCTGGCCCTTGAGGGCGTCCAGGTTGCGCACGGGACGAACGTCGATCTGGCTGCCGGGAAGGAACGCGCGGACGCCGATGTCCACGGCGAGCCCGCCCTTGATGCGCTCGATCACGCGGCCGATGACGACCTTGCGATCGGCGAAGGCCTTCTCGACCTCGTCCCAGATCTTCATCTTCTCGGCCTTCTCGCGCGAGAGCACGATGTGGCCGTCCCGATCCTCGGTGCGTTCGAGCAGCACGTCGACGGTGTCGCCGGGCTGCACGATGACGTCACCGTTCTCGTCGAGGAATTCGTCGAGGGGAATCATCCCCTCCGACTTGAACCCGACGTCGACAATCACCGCGGAGGCGGATACCGAGAGCACCGTGCCCTTGACGACTTCGCCTTCCGTGATGTTGCGGAAGCTGTTGTCGTACAGGTCGAGCAGGCTGGCGAACTCCTGCGGGTCCATCTCGTGATCATCTGCCGTCCACATGGCCTTGGTGGTGGCGGCAGCGGACGGCCGGGCACCCCCTTCGCGTACGTCCGGCTGGTCCGTGAGTTGATCTGACATGCGTACTGAATCCTCCTCGGTGGGCGTTTGCCGGACTTTCCAGCGCCGGCGGCTGTCGGTTGTGGCACGCGCTATGCGGGCAACCGACAGAATTTACACCATTTAAGGGCAACCGGCAACCGGCAACCGGCAACCGGCAACCGGCAACCGGCAACCGGCAACCGGCAACCGGCAACCGGCAGGCCGGGCACCGGGCACCGGGCACCGGGCACCGGGCACCGGGCACCGGGCACCGGGCACCGGGCACCGGGCACCGGGCACCGGGCGGCAAGATACCCACAACGAGGATCGGGATGTAGGCCTGCCCACCGCGGGCGGGCCACAGGTGGTAGGTCCGGCTCTCCGAGCCAGACCCCTACGCCGTGCGCTGGCGAACCAGCGCCATCACCTGGTCGACCACCGTGGCGATCGGGAGGCCGGTGGTGTCGATGTAGGTGGCGTCGGTGGCCTGGGTCAGGGGCGACACCGTGCGGGTGCGGTCGCTTGAATCGCGGTTCGACAGGGCCGTCGCGATAGCGGCGACGTCGCCGCCGTTGGCGGCGTGGGCGCTGTCTGCGGCGCGGCGGCGCGCGCGCTCCTCGGGTGTTGCGTCGAGGTACACCTTGACGTCGGCCTGCGGCAGGACGACGGTGCCGATGTCGCGCCCTTCCATCACGAGATCGCCGGCCGCCGCATACGCACGCTGGCGCTCGACGAGCGTCGCGCGCACACGCCCGAGGCGGGCCACGCGCGCGGCGGCGGCGTCGATCGCCGGCGTCCGGATCGCCCGCGTCACGTCGTGGCCGTCGATCGTCACGACGCCCTGCTCGGCGACGAGCGTGGCCTCGCGAGCCAGGGTCTCCACGGTCGCCTCGTCATCCAGTTCCAGCCCGCGCCGCACGGCCAGCCACGCCACGGCGCGATACATCGCACCCGTGTCCACGTGCCGGCAGCCGAGCGCCTGCGCCACGGCACGCGCCACGGTCCCCTTCCCCGCCCCCGAAGGCCCATCGATCGCGATCAACACCGCCGGTGAGGATATCAAGCCGGCGCGCGATCCCGAGTGGAGGCGCCGCAACGCGCAAGATCACATCAACGTGTCGCTCAATCGCGGCACGTCATCGATCACTCGCACGCGCTCCGCAGCCGTCGACAACGTGCGCTTCACGGCATCCGGCAGATCGGCCAGATCGCCATCGCCGAAGTACGACAACGCCTTGAGGCTGACAAGCGGCGCGAAGTCGGGATAGAGCGCCGTCGCGGCGCCGAGCGCGAGCGGCAGCGTGATGCCGTGCGCCAGCAGCGTCGCCAGATCGAGGTAGTCCTTGCGCTCCGCCCGAACCTGCACGACCCGGACCTTCTGCGCGGCCAGATCCAGCAACGAGGCCACGCGCACATCCGTATCGGACGACACCGACGGCTCACCGACGCGACCGAGCACCAACCCGCCGAACCACGACACCTTCACCGGCCCACCGCGGTCCACGAGAAACGTCGCTGTCGATGGCGCGGCCTGTATCAACTCGGCACCAGCCAGAAAATGGCACGTCGCCTGCAGCGTATGCGCATCGACCGGCGCGTTGGTGAAGAAGTCGAAGTCTTCAGACTGACGGCTGGCGGTACGCAGTGCCAGCGCCGTCCCGCCATACAGGACGAACGAGGCCGGAAGCGATGCGCGGAATTCGTCCCAGAGCCGACGCTGCGCGGCGGGCAGGATCTCCACGTGTGGGGTGAACGTGGTCATTCGAAACGCCGCACGGGGAGCGGGCCGGCATCGCCGAGGCCGAGGCGATGGTGCCAGTAGTGCCAGGAGCGGACGTCGAAGATGCCGGGCGACGCCTGGAGAACGGCCGTCCGGAGGCGCGCAATCCCGTAGATGGCCTCAACAGCGTTCACGTCGTCGAGCGTCCCGAGCGTCATGACGCGCGCCAGGAAGTCGTCGAGGCGCTCCACCGCCCGTTCGGGCGTGTCCCACCAGACGACCCTCGATGCCATGCGCCGCACGTCGGCTCTCACGCAGGCAGGGTAGCTGAAAAGCCACGAAGCGGTTGAAGATACCCCGTGCGCATCCTGCTCGGCCTGCTGCTCCTCGGCGCCGTCCTGCTCGCTTCGTGGTTCGGCCTCTCGCAGAGCCGGTACGGGCGCGCGATCGGTCTGCTCGTGCGCATCGGCAAGCTCCAGGGCGTTGTCGCGCGGCACGTGGCCGGGTGGCAGCAGACGTCGGTCGAGCGGCAGATGCTGGCGTACACGGGACGCCACGGCGCCCGGGAGGCGCGGCTGTACCTGCCGCAGCGCGTGCGCACGCGGCCGCTCCTGCTGACAAGCGGCGTCCACGGGCTCGGCATCGACGAACCTCGGCTCGTCGAGTTCGCCGACGCACTCGCGCAATCGGGCACGCCCGTCATCACGCCGACGCTGCCGGATCTGAAGGAATACCTGATCACGCCGCGTCTCACCGACGACATCGAGGACGCGGCACTCGCCGTGCTCGCGTCGCCCGACGTGCCGCAAGCGCCGGACGGGCACGTCGGCCTGCTGGGCATCTCCTTCTCGGGCGGACTCTCGATCGTCGCCGCCGGACGCCCCGCCCTCCGCGATCGCGTGGCGTTCGTGTTCTCGATGGGCGGTCACGCCAGCCTGCCCGACGTGATGCGCTATCTGTGTACGGGCATCACGCCGGACGGCGTCCCCTATCCGCCACACGACTACGGCGGCGTGATCCTGCTCACCAACCTCGCCGGCGATCTCGTGCCGGAGGCGCAGGTGGCGCCGCTGCGCGCCGCCGTCCACCAGTTCCTGCACGCGTCGCACGTGGACATGTTCGACAAGGCGCAGGCACAAGTGGAGTTCGACCGGGCACGCGCGATGGAACAGACGCTGCCCGACAACGCCCGCTCGTTCATGTACCTCGTGAACACGCGCCACGCGGGCGAACTGGGTAAGCGCATACTCCCCTACATCGATCGATGGGGGCAGGAGGCCGCTCTCTCGCCCGTCAAGTCACCCGCGCCAACGGCCCCCGTCTTCGTCATGCACGCCCACGGCGACAACGTCGTGCCCGAGAGCGAGGCCCCCGCACTTGGCCGCTACCTGCGCGCGCAGGGCACCCCCACGCGCGTGTACGTCTCGACGATGATCGATCACGCCGAAGTCAAGCGCACTCCATCCCCCGGCGAACTGATCGCGCTCGTGCGACTGTGGGCCGAACTGCCCTGGTGATCGGGCAATGACGAATGCCCAATGACGAATGCAGAATTACTTCTGTCGCGCTTTCGTCCGTCCTGCGCGTGACGCTTCCCTGAGCGTGATCTTCTTTGTCGTGCGTGGCTTGCCGCCGCGGGTGCGGGGGATGCCGGATGGGGTCTTCGCGTGGCCGAACTGGACACCGGGTTGCGGGGCGGTGCTGGTGCGCGTGCGGGCCGGAGCGGGGCCGGGGGCGAGTCCGGCATCGGCACGGAGTTGCTGTACTTCGGCTGGACGCAGTTCGCGATACATCCCGGGCTTCATGCGGCGGTCGGTGAGCGTACCGATGCCCGTGCGCGCGAGGGTGATCACGGGCAGGCCGACGGCCTGGCACATGCGGCGCACCTGACGGTTACGCCCCTCGTGGATGACGATCTGGAGCAGCGACTGCTCGCCTGACTTCTTGGTGAAGCTCTCGATCACATGCACCTTGGCCGGTGCCGTGCGGCGGCCGTCGAGCGGCACGCCCGTCTCGAGCCTGGTCAGGACTTCGCGCGACGGCACGCCGAACACCCGGACTTCGTACACGCGCGGCACCTCATGGCGCGGGTGCGTGAGGCGATCGGCCAACTCACCGTCGTTGGTGAGCAGGATGAGTCCTTCGGAGTCGAAGTCCAGGCGCCCGACCGGGTACAGTCCCTGCCCCGCATCACCGAGCAGCGTCAACACCGTCGGACGACGCTGCGGGTCCGAGCGGGTCGTCACGTAGTTGACCGGCTTGTAGAGCAGGAGATACCGCTTCGCCACCGCCGTGTGCAGGCGACGGCCATCCACGTCGATACGGTCGGCATCCGGGTCGGCTTTGGCGCCGAGTTCGCTCACGACCTGTCCGTTCACGCGCACGCGGCCTTCGGCGATGAGCGTCTCGGCGACACGCCGCGACGCGACGCCGGAGGCCGACAGGATCTTCTGGAGTCGCTGGGCTGTCATGGCGTGCGGCGCTCCGCTCAGCGGTCCTCGTCCGGCGGCGCGTCGACGGCCTCGTCGGCATCGATGGCGACGCTGTCGTCCGCGACGTCGGCGGCAGGCATGGCGGCTGCCTGCAGTTCCGACTCTTCGAACAGCAGCGGCTCGACGGGCGGCGCATCGTCGAACGGCAGCGATACGCTCTCGTCCTCGTCGACGGGCGACGGCAGGTCGAAGCCGAGCGCCTCCGACATGTCCTCGACCTTGGGCAGGTCCGACAGATCGCGCAGGCCGAACTTGTCGAGGAACTCACGCGTGGTGCCGTACATGAACGGCCGCCCGACCACCTGCTTGCGCCCCACGATCTTCACGAGCTTGCGATCGAGCAGCGTGTTGAGCACGCCGGTGGTGGCGCTCACGCCGCGGATCTCGGCGATCTCACCTGACGTGACCGGCTGTTTGTACGCGATCACGGCCAGCGTCTCGAGCGCCTGCACCGACAGCTTCGACGTGGTGCGCTCCTTGAACAGCCGGCGCACCCATTCGTACAACTCGGGACGCGTGACGATCTGGTAGCCGCCGGCCACCTCCACCAGTTGCAGCCCGTCGGATCTGCCGTACGACTCGCGGACCTCGGCGAGCGCGGCTTGGATGTCCTCGCGCGGCTGATCGTCGAGCAGGCGGCCCATCGCCTTGAGCGTGAGCGGCTCCGGCGACGCGAAGATCAATGCCTCGACCACGGGCTTGAGCGGATGCGGCGCGCGCGGCGCGTTGGCCACCTCGTCGGGGTCGAACAGCTCCGGGTCCTGGAGGTCGCCGACGATCGGCTCGAACGGCCCTGCCTCCTCGGCGGGGGGCTCGATCTCGATCACGGCGTCTTCGACGTTCACGTCAGGGGTCTGCTCGTCGCTCATGACTGCGATCCGGGCGTGCCTTGCGGCGGCGCGGCAGGCTCATGGTGCTCGATCGGGCGGGGGGCATCGGCGGGCCTGTCACGGCGATACACGCGGATGGGTCCGCCGGAGCCGCTCTGGAACACGCGGAGCACCTTGAGACGAATCATCTCCAGAATGGCCAGGAAGGTCACGATCAGGTCGCCGCGCCCCGCCACATCGTCGAACAGTTCCTCGAAGCCCAGAGCCTCGACGCCGGCCAGGCGCACCATCAACTGCTCGATGCGCACCTCGAGCGGCATCTGCTCCATCGGCAGGTACACCGCCGGGCGCTGCCTGGCCCGCTCGACCACGGCCTTGAAGGCCGTCATGAGGCTGAACAGGTCGACTTCGAGCTCCGGTTCCTTGTCGAGACCTTCGCCCGCGAGCAGGGCGATACGCTCGTCTGGGCGGGCCCACTGCGCGCTGCGCACGGTCTCCTTGTCGTGGAGCAGTTCGGCCGCCGCCTTGAACTTCTGGTGCTCGACGAGCCGACGCACCAACGCGTCGCGCGGATCCTCTTCGGGCTCCTCCTGCTCGGGCGCCGGGCGCGGCAGCAGGCTGCGCGATTTGATGTGGATCAGCGTGGCCGCCATCACGAGGAAGTCGCCCGCGACGTCGAGCTGCAACTCCTCCATCAGCCCGATGTAGTCGAGGTACTGACGCGTGATGAGCGCAATCGGGATGTCGTAGATGTCGAGCTCGTGCTTCCTGATCAGGTGCAGCAGGAGATCGAGCGGGCCCTCGAACACTTCGAGCTTGACCGGAAAACGTTCGAGCCCGGAGTCCATGCCTTCGACTCCGTGCGGGCCTGCGGCTCGAACGTCGCTCACGGCAGGCTGTGGGTTGGAGGCGGACATCAGTAGGCCAGATGCAGCGTGTCGCGCACGCGGCGCATGGTCTCGACGGCCACGGCGCGCGCCTTGCGCGAGCCTTCGTGGATGATCTCGCGCACGCGTTCTGGGTTGGCGGCGAGATCCGCGCGCCGTTCGCGCAGGGGATCCATCGCGGCGTTGAGCGCCCGCGCGAGCTTCTTCTTCACTTCGACGTCGCCGACGCGGCCTTCGCGATAGCGGGTCTTCAGGTCCTCCACCTCGTCGCGATCCGGGTTGAATGCGTCGTGGTAGATGAACACGGGGTTGCCTTCGACGGTGCCCGGAATGTCGGCGCGCACGCGCTTGGGGTCCGTGTACATCTGCCGCACCTTGGCCTCGACGTCGGCCGCGCTATCCGACAGATCGATCGTGTTCTGGTAGCTCTTGCTCATCTTCCGGTTGTCGAGACCGGGCAGACGCGGGAAGTTGGTGAGCAGGGCCTGCGGCTCCACGAAGATCGGGCCGTGCATATGGTGCACGCGTCGCACCACCTCTCGCGACAGTTCGAGGTGCGGCACCTGGTCCTCGCCCACCGGCACGTAGTGCGCGTCGTAGATGATGACGTCGGCCGTCTGCAGCAGCGGATACCCGAGAAATCCGTACGTCGACAGATCCTTCTCGGTGAGCTGATCCTGCTGCTCCTTGTACGTGGGCACGCGCTCCAGCCACGGAATCGGGATCATCATCGACAGCAGCAGGTGCAGTTCCGCGTGCTCGGGCACGAGCGACTGCACGAAGATCGTCGATCGCTCCGGATCGACGCCCGCCGCAATCCAGTCCGTGACGTTGTCGATCACATAGCCGGGCAGCTTGCTCGTATCGGCGTAGTCGGTGGTCAGCGCGTGCCAGTCGGCCGCGAAATAGAAGCAGTCGTACTGCTCCTGCAGGCTGGTCCAGTTCCGCAGGGCGCCCACGAGGTGCCCCAGATGCAACTTGCCGGTCGGGCGCATGCCCGACACCACACGCTTGGTCACGACAGCAATCCGACGAGGAAACGAGTCGGCGGGACGATCAGGGCACTCAGCGTGCCCGTGAGGATCAGCCCGTAGAGGATGAAGATGCCGAACGGCCGAATCCGATCCCATTGATGCGCCAGCCTTGCCGGCAACATCGCCGCGACGACGTTGCTGCCGTCGAGGGGAGGGACGGGGATCATGTTGAACACGGCCAGCAGGATGTTGATCCGGAAGAACGCGTAGAAGAACTGCCCCAGCGGCTCCACCACCGCCAGCGTGCCCGCCGTGAGCGGCAGGAACGGCAGCGCGCGCAGCGCCAGACTCGCGATCACCGCCAGCAGCAGGTTGCTCGCCGGCCCAGCCAGCGCGATCCACATGAAGTCGCGCCTGAAGTGGCGCAGGTGCCGGCCATCGACGGGCACGGGCTTCGCCCAGCCGATGATCGGCGCGTTCATGGTGAACGCCACCAGCGGCAGCAGGACCGTCCCGACGGGGTCGATGTGGACGAGCGGGTTCAGCGAGAGCCGGCCGAGGAGGCGCGCGGTGGGATCGCCCAGGCGCGACGCGGCCCATGCGTGCGCGGCTTCGTGCACGGTGAGGGCCAGGAGCAGCCCGATGAACGTCAGGACAATGGTTCCGATTTCCACGACGGCAAAGACCCCATAGGGTACCAGCAGCGAGCAGGACGCGTCAGGTGCCGCTGGCGAAATGGCGGAGGATGGCGTCGGCCACCCGCGCGCCGACCACCGTGGTGAGTTCCTCCCGGCTGGCGCGTCGCACGCCGGCCAGACTGCCGAACGCCGTCAGCAGCTGCTTGCGCCGGCGCGGGCCGACCTGGGCGATGTCGTCGAGTTCGGACCGGAGATCCCTGTTGGTCCGCGCGGCGCGATGGAACGTGACGGCGAAGCGGTGCGCCTCGTCGCGGATGCGCTGGAGCAGGCGGAGCGCGGGCGTCCCGTCACCGAAGGCGATGGGGTCCTCGCTGTCGCGCGTGAAGACGAGTTCCTCCTGCTTGGCCAACCCCACGGCCACGAGGTGGTCGAGTCCAAGCCCCTCGAGCGCCTCGTACGCCGCGTTGAGCTGCCCTTTCCCACCGTCGATCACAATCAGGTCCGGCCACGGCCCATCGTCCTCGGCCACTTTCCTGTACCGCCGCGACACCACCTGGTGCATGGCCGCGAAATCGTCAAGAAACCGGCAATCGGCAACCGGCAACCGGCAACCGGCCTCCAGGGACGCATTCTCGGCATTTCCGGCATTGCTTTCCGGTTGCCCGTTGCCGGTTGTCGGTTCCTTGCCGGTTGCCGGAGGCTGTCCGCTATCCGGTTGCCGGTTGCCCGTTGCCGGTTGCCGAATTCTGAACTTCCGATACTCCGACCGCTTCATGCGGCCGTCCTGGCAGACGACCATGGACGCGACGGTCTCCGCGCCCTGCAGGGTTGAGATGTCGAAGCAGTCGATGCGGCGCGGCAGCGCGGGCAGGCCGAGCGCGGCCTGCACCGTTTCGAGCGCTTCGTAGTGCGCGGCGCCGTCGGCGTTGAAACGCGCGTCGTAGGACAGCGACGCGTTCCGTTCGGCGAGGTCGAGGAGCGCACGTTTGTCGCCACGCTGCGGCACGCTCAGCGTGACCTGGCGTCCGGCGCGAGCCGACAGCCACTCCGCGAGCAGGTCCATGTCGGGCAGCGTCCGCGGGACGATCACTTCCGGTGGCGGCGCATGGTCGGCGTAGAGGTGCGTCAGCGCGCGCTCCAGCAGGTCCTCCATCCGCGCGTCACGTGCCTGGTCCGCGTTCGTCACGAGCTCGACGCGATCGACGACGCGGCCGGAGCGGACCTGGAAGGCCTGAACGACGGCGCCACCTGGTCCGAGCTTCGCGCCGATGGCGTCGCGATCGCCCAGGCGCGGCGTGGCCATCTTCTGCTGGCGATCGCGCAGGGTTTCGAGCGTGCGAATCGTGTCGCGCAGCTGCGCGGCCTGCTCGTACCGCTCCTCGTCGGCCGCGGCGTACATCCGCGACTCGAGGTCCTCGATCAGCTCGTCGCTCCGGCCCTCGAGGAGGAGCCGCGCATCGCGCACCGCATGACCGTACTGCTCCGCCGTGCAGATCGACGCGACGCACGGCGCGAGGCACCGCTTGATGTCGTACTCGAGACACGGACGACCGCGCTGGCCCGTGATCACTTCGCGGCACGATCGGATCCCGAACAGTTTGTGCGACAGATTGCGCGTCTGCCACGCCAGCGACGCCGGCATGAACGGGCCGGCGTAGTAGTCGCCATCGTTGGCCACCCGCCGCACCACCGACACGCGCGGGAACGCCTCGGACTCGCTCAGCCGGAGGTAGGGATACGTCTTGTCGTCGCGCAGCTTGATGTTGTACTTCGGCGACCGTTCCTTGATCAGGTTGTTCTCGAGCGCCAGCGCCTCGACCACCGAGTCGGTGACGATGACGTCGAGGCCGTGCGTTTCGTCGAGGAGGGCCTCGGTCTTCGGTGAGGTGCCGCGGGCACCGAGGTAGCTGCGCACCCGGTCGCGCAGCGCGCGGGCCTTGCCCACGTAGATGGTGTCTCCCGCCTGGTTGCGGTAGAGATAGACGCCGGGCTGTTCGGGCAGACGCGCGATCTGGGCTTTGAGGTCTTCTATCGCCATGCGTCTTCCCTGTCGAGTTGCAGGAGGCGACCCGGACCCTCCATTATAAGCGGCGGGCACATGACCTTCACGAGCGCCGTTGGCGCGATCTTCTGGTTCCCGCTGAGCGCCATCATCCGCCTCTGCGTGGCGCTGCGCATCCACCCGAACGTCCTGACGTTCATCGGCGTCTGCATCAATCTCGCCGGGGCGTGGGCGCTGGCGCTCGGACGGTTCTTCCTCGCCGGCCTCATCATCGTCGCCGCCAACATCTTCGATTACATCGACGGCAAGGTGGCACACCAGACGGGCACGGCCAGCGCGTTCGGCGGGTTCTGGGACTCGGTGATGGACAGGTTCTCGGACCTGGCGCTGTTTCTCGGGCTCGTCTACCTGTACGCGTCGCTGCAGCGCGCCGACTACGTGCTCGTGACGGCGCTGGCGATGACCTTCACGGTCCTCACGAGCTACACCCGGGCCAGAGCCGAGTCGCTCATCGACAAGTGCAAGGTGGGCTTCATGGAGCGTCCGGAGCGCATCGTGCTGTTCATGATCGGCGCGTTCACCAATCGCATGGCGGCCGTGCTCTGGGTCATCCTCGTGCTGTCGGCGCTGACGGTGGCCGGCCGCATCTACCACACATGGCGTGAGCTCGAAGCTCGGAAGGTGGCGGCATGAGCGAACCTCGGGTGCCGATCGAAGAACGCCTGCCCCTGCCGCTGCTGGCCGTCTGGCGCGTCTTCTACTGGACGTACGAACGCACCACGATTCCGTACGACCTCATGGTCCTGGCCATCCTCGCCTTCGTGTGGCTGACCCCACCTGACTGGCTGGGCGACCCGATGGCCCGAGGGATGGGTCTGCTGGGCTGGATCCTCGAGCCCTGACGCTTCCCGGTCGCCGCCGTGCCAGACACCCTGCTCTCGCGCGTACTGCTGGTCCTCGGCGCAGGGTTTCTCGTGGCCAACGTGCGCATCCTCGTGGACGTCGTGCGCTTCCTGCGCATGCGCTCGCGAGCCCTGCTCACGTGGCCCTGCCCCACTCCACGCTATTACGGTCTCTCGCTCGCCATGGCCGCCATGCTCGGCATGGTGCTCATCTTCAAGCTGTTGTACCTGCGCCTCCCGCCAACGGCCGTCTTCGGCGAAGCGATGATGCTCACCTACTACGGGTATCTCGTCCCGCTGAGCATCAGGATCGGCCGCGGCTTCTATCAGGACGGCGTGTGGGTGGACAGCGGCTTCCTGCCCTACCACGAGATCGGCGGACTGACGTGGCGCGAAGGTGAGGATCAGCTGACGCTCGTTCTCATCCCGCGCATGAAGCAGGTGGCGCGCACGCTCGCGGTGCCCACCGAGTTCTACGGCGCCACCCGCCGCCTGCTGCGCGACAAGATCGCACACCACGACATCGACTTCTGGGGCAAATCTCTCGACCTCGGCGCGCACGACGACAGGGACGACGCGTGAGCGGAGACACGGGCTTCCACCTTCGCCCGTCTGGCTACGGCGGACAGGTCAGCCCGTGGCGCACGGTCAACGCGTGGCGTCGCCTGCCGCGTGTTGCGCGCGGCGGGCGTGGAACGCCTCGAAGTTCGCCTGCTCCCACTCGGCGCGCAGCGCGTCTGCGGATGCGGCGGTCCTGTGCTTGTAGACCCCTGGCGGGAAGTGGGGTCGGGCGATCCGATCCGCGAGCGTCCACGTCGCGCGAATCGCGCGGAACAGTCGCGGATCGCCCGGCGGCAGCCAGTTCGCGCGTTCCATGTCGCCGACGTGCCTGAACTTGTCGACCGGCATCACTCGTCGTCCAATCCGAAGTGGTGTCGCACGCGTGTAGCCGCCGGATTCCATCCGGCGGGCGGGCATCACTGACTGCCGGACAAAGTCCGGCAGCTACGTGTTGCAGAGAGCCTGGCAGCTACGTGTCGCTTGACGTGAGGCAGACATCGCCTGACGATGGGCCGCGATGCGGACACAGTGGTTGTGCCTCTCGAGTGCTGCCTTCCTCGTGGCGATCGGTCTGGCGCTCACGTTCATGCCGCAGGAACTGCTCGCGCAGGTCGGCGAGCGGGCAACGGGCCCTGTCGTGCTCCTCGCGCGGTTGACCGGCGCGATGGCACTGGCGTTCGCGTGGCTCGACTGGCTCGCGCGCAACCAGCGCATCGGCGGCATCTATCAGCGACCGCTGGTGCTGGCCAACCTGCTCCACTTCATGATGGGCAGCCTCACGCTGCTGCGCCTCTCGACCGCGGGCGACCTCGGGTCGTACGCCTTCGTGCTCCTCGTGCCCTACGCCGTGCTCGCGCTGTGGTGGGGCATCACGATGACGACGTCGCCGGTGTAACAGGTACGACACCGGGCCGGGCGCGGAGAGCCGGCCCTCGCCGACCGCCTCACCGCTGACGCCCCTATGGCGTATCGATGATTCGACATCGCCGGTACGCGGCCATAATCATGCGCGATGACAGATGGCCGCGCCCCTCAGGATGACGCCGAGACGGTCGCCGCACACGACGCGGTACCACAACGGCGCGCGTTCCTGCGCGCGGCGATCGCCGCCGCGATAGCCGCCGGCGTCTCTGGCATGCCGGGCGCCACGGTCGATGCCGCCTTCGCGCAGGACGCCAGCGACGCCGAGATCGACGCGCTGGCCACGCATCTGGCGAACGCCCCCGTGGCGCTCCAGTTCCTCGATCTCCTCGGGACGCTGAACTTCGCCGACGCCATGGGCGGCATCGCCCTGCAGGATGACTCCTACGTCTCGCGCTTGCTTCAGCGCCTCGACGGGCTCGTCGGCCTGACGACATCCTCCGAGAGCCACGACGTGGGCCACGCCCATGCGCACACGTTCCCGCTCGCGAACCTGATCCTCGCCGCGGTGATGAACGTCGTGCGCCTCACCGGTTTCGGCCCCGACGTGCGGCATCGCACGCTCCACGAGATCGAGACGACGCTGGTCGGCGTGGCCCTGCTCATGGGTCTCACGAGCGTGGCGCGCGGCATCGTCTCGAGCGAGATGACGGCGATGCACATGGCCGAGGCCGACGACACGAGCATCAGCACGGATCCCGAGGAGACCATCGCCAGCAGCATCGTGCAGCTCACACTGCTGGCCGCCGCCACGCAGATCCCCCTCAGCTCCTTCGGCAACGCCGCCATCGGCAACGAGGAGTTCCGCGAGGTGCGGCTGGCGTTCAGGACCATCTACGAGCGATTCCTTCCGCCCGAGCGCGAGGACCTGACGCGCGACGATCTCGTCGCGCACGTGCGACAGACACTCGCCCGGAGCGACAACCCCGTCGTGAACCGGCGCGTCGAAGCGCTGCTGGCGGCCCAGGGGTTCCACGGTCGCGCAGAGCTGGCGGCCGGACTCCTGCGCGCATCGACCGATCACACGCACGACCTGATGACGCTGCTCATGGCGACCGCCTGTGACGATGCGCAAGCCGCACTCGGGGATCCGGGGCCGCTCGTCGGGCTGTATCAGACGTACGGCCTGGACTTCCTGCAGGCGCTGCCGTCGCTCGTGCCCTACACGGTGCTCATCGGATTCGAGCGGGCCACGTTCGCCGCGCGGCGGGCGGGCATCCAGCGTCCGCTCTACACACGCGCGCGTGGCGTCTACATCAAGAACTTCCTCAGGGAGACGTGGCGGAACCTGATCGTCTATTTCGCCACGGTGGCCCCCGAGGTCTCGGCCAAGGTAGCTGGTACGCGACGGTCGCGCACCACGACGAAAGCCGTGGAAGGCGTGGGCGTGAACTTCTCGATCCTGGAGCAGGTGCTCTCGGACATCGAGGCCCTGATCACGTCTGCTGTCGATCCGTTCCTCAGCGACACGGTGCTCGACACGCGGAAGACGCGCGAAGCGGTCGGCGAACTGCAGGAGGCGGTGCGCCGATTCCACGAGTCTGTCGGCCGCACGGCAGTCCAACGTCTCTTCGCGCCCCGGACTGACGGGCCCGCGCAGGAGGTGACCGTCACGCGGGCGGAGGTCTTCGCGCAACAGGACCGCAACGTCGGCGAGAAGGCGTCGGGCAAGGCGCCGTATCCGTATCGGAGAGACGAGGCCGTACAGAATCTGAAGGATCTGCAGATCCGGCTGGCGTCGATCGTGGACGAGGCAGGACTGGACAGGTTCGTCGCGGAACTGCGCGACATCAGACAGAACATCGGCCCGCAACTGGAAGAGGAGATCCGACAGGAACTGGCGCGCAGCGGCGAGACGCCGACGGTCATGACCGCGCTGAACGTGCTGCGGCGCAACCCGAAGGTCCGTCAGCTCCTCGACGTCAACTACTGGCACGCCCGTGTCGGGCCGGCACTGACAGACACGATGTTCGTCGTCTTCCTCCAGGGCCTGCACCTGCCGTTCCTGCTGGCGACATCGGAGCGCGCGATGTATGCGGCCGACTGGTTCACGGCCATGCCGCTGCGATCGCGCGAGGTCGTGTCGGTGCTCTACAACAACGCGATTGGCATGTTCGCCGACAACTGGGCCGACTGTGTCGCGCACGCCACGTGGCTGACCGACATGTACCTCGGCGAGCTCGACACGCAGATGCGGACCCTGGCGCGTACGTATCCCGAGATCGACGTGGCCAGACGCGCCGGTCACTTCGCCGACGATCCGACCCGCATCATCCCGGAGCGATTCACGGCGAGGGTCGAGCAGACCACGGTCCTGTTCGGCACGCTGCAGCGCCGATATCCGGCCGACGCCGATACGCTGGAGGCTGCGCTGCGCTCGTACCTCGATGCCGCGCAGGACTACTACTTCAAGTCGATGCTCATCGCGATGACGATCTCGGTGGTGGGGGCCGGCAAGTCGCTGCCGGGCGACTCCACGCACTTCACCTTCGCGGCCGGCGAAACGGACTTCACGCTGGCGGTGACGCTGAAGGACTTCAAGCGCCACCCGCTCTATCACGTCTGGGCCCTGCTCTTCAGCGGCACCTACGCGATGTTCGCGGGACCGTTCCTCGCCCAGCACATCGTCGCCCCGGGCTTCAGCCGCCTGCACCTCGGCTCGGGCTTTCTGACGAAGGTGCAGTCACTGATGCAGCAGCAGTTCAGGGACACGTATCCCGGACTCGCTGAGCAGTTCGAGCATCTGGACGCGCAACTGCCCGCCAGGCACTGACGCCCGTCACTCTTGTGCGAGGGTCGGATCGAAGCAGCGGCGGCAGCGGGCTTCGTAGGAATCGGTGGCGCCGACGAGCACGAGGGCCTCGCTCTTCACGAGGCGCTGGGTGTGGTTGGCGGGTTCGCCGCACACCATGCAGATCGCCAGAGTCTTGGTGATGTACTCGGCGATCGCCAGCAGCTGCGGCATCGGCTCGAACGGGCGGCCCAGGTAGTCCTGATCCAGGCCCGCGACGATGACGCGCTTGCCTTGATCGGCGAGCGTCGTACACACGGCCGGCAGGTCGACGTCGAAGAACTGCCCCTCGTCGATACCCACGACTTCGGTGTCGTCGGCCACGCTCGCAAGGATCTCCGCCGACGAGCGCAGCGCCATCGACGGCAGGCGCATCTCGCTGTGCGACGTGATGTGCGTCTCGGAGTAGCGGACGTCGATCGCCGGCTTGAACACCTGCACGCGGCGCTTCGCGATCTGCGCGCGGCGCAGCCGGCGGATGAGCTCCTCGCTCTTGCCGCTGAACATGCTGCCGACGATGACCTCGATCCACCCGGACGACGGGGTGGGACGCTGAGAAGACTGATCCATCTACACCCTGGAGAGGTACTCCCCTGTCTCGGTGCTGACGCGCACGACGGTGCCCACGTCCACGAACGCCGGTACGGTCACCACGTATCCGGTCTCGAGCGTCGCGGGCTTGGTCTGCGCGTTGGCGGTGGCGCCCTTGATGCCGGGTACCGTGTCGGTGACCTTCAGATCGACGGTCACCGGCAGTTCGATGCCCACCGGGTTGCCCTCGTAGAACTCGACGCTGATGGTCGTCTCGGGCAGGAGGTAGTGCATCGAGTCGCCCAGCGCCTCCTCGGACATCCCGATCTGCTCGTACGACGAGGTGTCCATGAAGTAGAACGTGTCGCCGTCCTTGTACAGGTACTGCATCTCGCGCTCGTCCAGCATGGCGCGCTCGACGATGTCTTCCGAGCGGAACCGGTGCTCGAACATCGTCCCGTCCTTGACCTTGCGCATCTTGGCGCGCACGAAACCACGAAGGTTGCCTGGCGTGACGTGCTGTGTCTCGACGATGCGGCACAACTCGTTGTTGTGCTTGATGAGGTTGCCCTTGCGAAGACGGGTAGCGGCGACGGAACTCATGACACTCCTGGACAGACCGGCACGCGCCCGGTCGAGTACGCAAACCGCAGGATGGTAGCACGCGGCGGTTTGCTACGATGATGCCCATGCGTTGGGAGTCGCTCCGCGAATACCGCAGCCGGGCCGGACAGGCCGATCGTCGAGGCGATTCGGGCTGGACACCTCCTGCTGACGTCAGCGAGACGGACGCGGCCTTCATCGTCGTGGCCGAGTTGCCGGGGGTGCGCCGCGAGGATGTCGAGGTGGCGGCCACGCACGACACGCTCACCATCAAAGGCCGCCGAGCGAGCCCGGGCTGCGAACCGGCGGGGTACGTCCGGCTCGAGCGCGGTCACGGACAGTTCGTGCGGCGATTCACCTTCCACGGCCCGCTGGCCGTCGACGCCGTGCAGGCCGACTTCAAGGATGGGATTCTGACGGTCACGCTGCCGAAGGTGTCCGAATCCGCCGGACGACGGGTCGAGGTCGGCTGATCCATGCGCCGCCTGCTGCTCCCACTCGCGCTCGTGGTGGCCAGTTTCGTCGCCGGCATGGTTGTGACGGGGCGTTTTGGCCCGGCCGGCGAGGCCGACGCCCAGCCCGCACCCGCCGCACCCGCACCGGCCCAGCCCGTCGCGTCGCGCGGCTCGGCATCGAACGGGAGCCTGCCCGAACTGGCCGACGTCGCCGAACGCGTCATCCCGAGCGTCGTCAACGTCTCGGCCGTGGGGTCGCGACAGGTACGGCTGCCGTTCGGCTTCTTCGACGAGCAGCCGATGCAGAGCGCGGGTTCGGGCGTCATCATCAGCAAGAAGGGCGACGTCGGGTACGTGCTCACCAACGCGCACGTGATCGGGGAGGCCACGCAGTTGAGTGTGGTGCTGTGGAACCGGCGGGAGCGACCGGCGGAACTGGTCGGTGTCGATCCGCACGCGGACCTGGCCCTGCTGCGCGTCAAGGAGCCCACGCTCCAGCCCATCACGTGGGGCGATAGCTCCCGCTTACGCGTCGCCGAGTGGGTGATGGCGGTGGGCAACCCGTATCAGCTCGGCGAAACGGTGACGCTCGGGATCGTGTCGGCTCTGGGCCGCACCAACGCGCAGATCTCCGTCGTGGCCGACTACATCCAGACCGACGCCGCCATCAACCCGGGCAATTCGGGTGGCGCGCTGGTCAATCGGCGCGGTGAGTTGATCGGCATCAACACGTGGATTTACAGCGAGAGCGGCGGCTACCAGGGCATCGGCTTCGCGGTGCCGAGCAATCTCGCGCGCGACATCGCGACGCAACTGGAGCAGACAGGCAAGGTGAGCCGCGGCACCATCGCCGGCCTCCTGCGCATCGCGCCGCTCAATCCGGGCCTGGCGCAGGATCTGAACGTCACCTCTCTCGACGGCGTGGTGATCTACCGCATCCGCAACGCGGGCGACGCCTGGGCCGCCGGGCTGCGCGCGGGCGACGTCATCATCGGCTTCAACGGCACGCCGATCACCAACACCGAAGGGTTCGAGCGGTCGATGCTCACCACTCCGGTCGGCTCGGTCGCCACCCTCCGCGTCCGCCGCGCACGCGATGAGTTCGACATCAAGGTCCCGATCACCGAAGCGCCGGCCAGGCCACGATAGGGATCGGGACAAAGAGAAAAGGGTAAGGGGTAACGGACAAGGACAGCGACAAAGGCGGAAGGACCAAAGCAGAAAGGGTAGAGCGCGAAGGCGCAAAGCGGCACTGGCCACGATCACGGTTTTCCGCCGGAACCGCCGCCCTTGTTGCCAGGATCGGGTGTCCGCGTGGCAAACGACAGACGCACGTCGCCGCGTGGCACCGACCGTTGTCTTGGCGGCGGGCGATTGGTGGCTTGTGGAAACATGTCGATCAGCCCGCCGATGTGTTGCTCGCATCGTGTGACGAGCGACACGAACGTCGTGTCCACGGACCACAGTGTCTTCGTGCCGATCTCTCCGGAGAATGATGTCGATGGCGGCGAAGCGGAGTTCGGCCCGGCCGTCAGCGCCGACAAAGAGCACCTCCGCCCGGCGAAACTCGAACAGGATCTTCTCCGGCGAGATGAAGATCGGCGCCAGTACTCGCTGTTCAGGATCCGCGCTCCTCGACTCGGCGGCGGGCTGCAACGGAATCGCCACCCCGGCCGTCTGAGCGTCACGCCCGCGCACGAGTTCGATCCGCAACGCGAAGACCGGCCGGCCCGGGTCACTCCCGACATCGAGGGACGGTCTGGCGAACGAACGCCCGTCACTCATCGTCTCGACGCCGCAGCGCACCTGTGTCCAGAGCGCGTCCCGTCTCTGGCGAAGCGACACGCCTGGCCTGCCGCGGAGCGCGTTGATGACCATCGGATACAACGCGAGCGCTTCGAGTTCCACGTCCACCTCCGGAACCGGCGACCGCCGGATGGAGCCACTTCGTCCTCGCCCATCGCGTGTCAGGCACCTTGATCACCGCGACGCGGTACCACTCCCCTTTCAGGGTCCGGCGTGCCCTCGCGATCCACGCTCCGTCACCGGTATCGGCCGAGCGGCGCCAGAAGACGCACGGAAATGCCATGACGAATCCCGTTCGTCGCAGTTCTCGCTCGATCGCCGCCAATCCCGACTGGCGACCGACATTGACGATGACCAACGTCACCATTGCATGCGGAAGCCGCGGTACGGCGCGTCCTTCGATACGGCCAACCGGACGCGTTTGGCCTGGACGTGGATGCGCTCGAGGACGGTCCGCGACGGACGGCCGCGAATACGGCGTCCGAGCGCTCGATTCATGGCACGCGCGATCCGGACTCTGGCACGCGTGCGCAGGACGCCGTCGGCCTTCATCGTCAGCACGGCGCGACGGCCGAGGAGTGCCAGCACGGCCCGATCGACGAGAGGCGCGCGGAACTCCTCCATCGCGTCGAAGACCAGCCCCGGGAGATCGCGCCGACTCGTATGCAGAAAGCCGATGTAGGGATGCAGTCCCTGCGTCTCGAGGGCCTGCCATGTCCGTCCCGTCAGCGTCCAGTACCCGTAGTTCAGCGCCGCGTTGACCGGGTCGGTCGCGTCCTGCTTGCGACGGCCGGGGAAGCCGTAGGTCGCGGGCACCAGGAGCCGAAAGGCACGCCAGTACGCCAGCGCGGCGCGCGCTTCGATCAGGAGCAGACGCGCACGCACGTCTGGCAGCGGTCGCCCGGCGTACATCTGCAATTCACCCGCCGCCGCGTCGAGTTGCCGTGCCGTTTCGATGAGTTGCCGCCGCAGCGCGTCCGGACGCGACGGGTACTTCGAGTGATACAGCAGCAACGCGCGCTGATTGAGGATCTTCGCGGTGAGCAGCTGAATCGCCAGTGCCGTCCCGCGTGGGCCGACGCGCATGGACACCTGTCTCTCGGCCAGTCCGGGGCGTGTCTCGCACCGGACGGGAACGATGCGCGCGAGCGGCAGTCCGTTGCTCCGGCACACGAGCACGCTGACGCGCCGGCGCGCGAACTCCGCCAACGCGCTCCCTGACAGGCCCACGCCCTCCGCCTCGATCGCCACATGCCGTACGTCGTTGAACGCGCATTCGAACACGGCGGTCTTCTGTCGGCGGACGACGAGCGTGCCGTGGTGCTTCGAGAGATAGGCCCCATGCGTGGGGACATGCAGGGCCTGTCCCGCGAGCAGCGCCGGAAGCTGCGTGGCACTCTGGGCCTGCACGCGTAGTGACTTGGTGCTCGTGCGCGGCGGCTTGGCGCCGACGGGTTCGAGGCGCATGCGCCACGGGTCGACACCCGTGTCGTCTGGCAGCCAGTCGAAGCCCGGGATCGCGGACACGGCCGCAACAGCGTTCGCGTACGGGTCCAGGGCCACCGGAGTCGCAACCGGACGAACCAGGCGTTGGAGGATGACGTCCACGAAGGCGCTGTCGAGCCCCCGCGCCCCCAGTGCGCGCCTGCCGCGCTCGGAGCGCCACTGGTCCAGTTGCGTCAGCTGTCCATCCAGATGCGAGTTCACCCCGAAGTAGTACGCCCGCCATCCCACGACGAGTTCGTTGTGCTCCTCGACGAGTGTCGCGAGGTCTCCGCCCGATGCGATCGTGTCGGTGAGCGACGTGATGCGCGACATGAACTCCTGGCGCTTGGCCAGCGGGATGCCCCGTGCACCGGGCGTGAACCAGAAGCCCACGAACGAACAACCCTCGGCCAGGCGGACGTACTGCGTCTTGGCCGGCTTGATGGTGAGGCGTCGCTCCCGGTCCAACCACTCGGCCACGAACGTCAACGTCGCGCGCGCGGCCGGTTCGGATGCCTCGACGATCACGAAGTCATCGGCATACCGGACGTGACGGCTGCGACGCTGTTCGAGCGCTCTGTCGAACGCGGTCAGGTACAGATTGGCCAGCACGGGAGAAATCGGTCCGCCCTGGGGGATGCCTCTGACCGGCTGGTATCGCGCAGTACGGTCCAGAATTGGCGCCCGAATCCACGACTCGATCAGCGCAAGGCCATCACGCTCCAGGCCGAGCCCACGGAGCAGACCAAGCAGGATAGTGTGGTCGACGGCGTCGAAGAAGCGCTCGATGTCGGCGGTGATCACCCAGCACTCGGGCGTGAGGAGCGCCTCGAACGCCGTGGCGGCCGCCTTCGCGCTACTCCCCGTGCGATACGCGAAGCTCGCCTGGTGGTGCTCGGCGGGCCATCGCTCCTCGAAGAGCGCGGCGACGGCCGACTGCACGATGCGATCGGTCACCGTCGGGATGCCGAGCAGCCGGACGCCTCCGGACGACTTCGGCATGGCCGCGCGCCTGAGCGGCGACGGGCGATAGTGGCTGGCGAGCAACTGCCCGGACAGCTGCGGCAGCACCGTGGCCGGATCGACCTGATCGACAGTCACGCCGTCCACGCCGCCCGATCCGCGAGCGGCCGCCACCCGCCTCCAGGCCTCCCGCAGCCGCGCCAGGTCCGCGACCGCCGCACAGAATCCGCGTCCCGATACCGCCATGTCACTCTCCTCGCGTTGATAATTATCATTATCACAACACACGCGATTCCGGCAACGCGTTCTCGCCTCCAACGGCAACGCCGGCCGAGCGCCGGCCCCTTTGTCCGCCAGCCAGGCGCAGTCCGTCGGCACTCCGACGAAAGGCTCCGCCCGAGGTGTCGAAATTCGGTGCAGGAACGGATGGTCGCGACGACTTGCGACAACCTGACGTCCGAAGCGGTCCAGGTGAGAGCCGAGACGGCCTGCTCACTTGTGCGACGTCGCGCGATGTGCCAATCTTTCCGCTACAAAAAGGAAGAGTTTCGCAACGCCCCCGGCACAGGCACAGGTTGAGCGTTTGCGACAACAGGACTGAAGATTTCTCAGAACGCCCGAGAACGTGTAACAGGAGTCACGGCGAGGAGCGCTAACATGGAGAGTTGTGACGACGCTTACATCAATGAACGTCTAGTTGTAGTGCGACCGAAATAGTAAACAATAAGGGCTGCACGTCGTATCCCTATCAGGAGATCTGCGATGCGTGTGGCCCCGACGATTGAGTTGAGTTCTGAGCAGCGTGCCGCGTTGGAAGCGCGCACA